>JAQGHT010000681.1 GCA_028291565.1 Planctomycetaceae bacterium
TGCACGTGTTGGGGGTGTCGCTGCATTTCAGCACATTAAAGCTGCCTCGGGGAATCGTGAATTTCCGTCCTCTGTAATGCGATGATCAAGCAATGGACATTGTGTCTCGTGGAATCGACTTCAGGAAATAATCGCTGGAGCCAGTAAAGACGAAGGTAGATTTCGCAATGATGTTCGAATTGCGACGCTAGATTCAGCAGTTGTCGGTAGCCTTGAACGGGATCTCCCTGGATGGCTGTTCGCCATGCTTCGTTCAGACCTTCCTCAATCGAGACCTTCCGCTGGCTGGATAAACGATTGATTGGTTTTGACGGCTCATCGCGTGGATCACGGCCTGCGGAGAATTGCTCGTTTCGACCGATTTCAAGATCAGGCAATTTAACCGGTTCATCTGCATCGCGTGAGGCGTTGATTTTGGAATCAGGGTGCTGCGGAGAATGGGGAATGTCCTCCGGTTGATGCTCCGCAGGGGCGTCTGTGGTTTCGTGTTTGGTTTCAATAACACGAAACTGAGATCGCCATTGCAAAAAAACAAGTAGTTGTTCGAAGGCCGCACGAATGCGGGCAAACTGTTGGGGGTGATGCTCCGGCGTGAACTGGTGAATCAGTTTCGCATAGGCCCGTTTAAGGCCGCGTTCGTCAACATTCGCATTGACACCCAATAATTGATAGGGGTCAGTCGGCCACCGTGTCTGATCGTCCGGTAATCGATCTTCAGTCATGTTCCAACAATCGCAGGAAAATTCGTTTGGACGCCAATTCGTTCGTTTTGCGCTGCTGTAATTTGTCTCAATTCGCGTTCATACCCGAGCCATCTTGTTCCTTTCACGCCGCCGCCGGGCCTGTCATCACTTCGCTTCGTCGGGAGATTCCCAACTGGCACGCCCTTTTTTGCGATGCATGTCATCCAGACGCTGCGTCAATTTCATCCTTTCAAGAGATTCTTCCGGAGTGGGTTCCGAGACGGCGTTGCGCCCAGCAGTGCGTGGACCGTTTAGCATCAGATCCAGATAAGAGAGCCCGCAAAAGATCACGCTCGAAACGCATACCATTCTGAGTACGACCTCAACGAATCGACTACTTGCCGGAGAGTATTCGTCCAGGGGCATCGGCGGCGTTTTCTTGCATGCAACGTCTCGGCGACAGATCTCATCAATCCAGGGCGCGAATATCTCGGCCAGATGCGGAAAGCGACGCCGAAATGCCTTTGCCGTTCGTCGCAAAGAATCCTTGTTTTCAGTCGCAACGAGTTGTTGCTCCCAGGATTCTGTCGGCAAGTGAGCTGCCCACTGGACGAATCTGCGACTGAAATAACGTCCAATTTGCCAAGTTTTCGGGGAACCTTCCTGGAGGCATGAAAGGTCGATATCAAGTGCCGGCTCCAAACGCGTCATACAGACTCGGATTGGGGGCCACGGAGCGGACAGTATTTTGAGTTGCTCCCACTGGGCGCGACGCTGATCCGGTGGCAATTCAAAGAAGTTCCTGGCGAATTGCTCGAACTTACTCCTCACGACAGTTTCACGGTCCTGATAATAACCGTTCGGTATCGCACTATGATCGGTTACTGGTGCAGATGGGATCAGGACATTGATCGAATCGTTCCAGTCTTGCGGCGGCACAAAATCACACTGAGCGAGACGTTCTAGAATCGCCACGCGCATTCCGGGTGTGGTAAGATCGGAAGGCAACTTAAGCGTCTCGTGAGCCCAGTCACGTAAATCAATACAGTCGGGGAGATGGGTTTCCTTGGAAGTCATCACAATTCTCAAAGCCAGATTCAGTGTTCGCTATCTATCGTAATCTTGACAGAATGCGGAATCGAGAACAGATGAGTTTTTTTGTCACTTCGAGACTCCTGCATGTACCTGCGCAACAAGAACTCTCGAAACATTGGCCCAGAATGCCAAGTACGTCTCATCAGGCGTAGCATAAGCCGCTGGCTTGTGCGTCCAGTGACGATGAATTTCTAATGATTTCGATTGGCAAGCCCTAGCCCGAGGGACTTGATGGAAGGATGCGGTGAGATCAACTCCCTGGAGTGCTGCGGCTTGACGCAGCCCTCCCTTGAACTGGAATGGAGATGTTGATCATTCAAAAACCGATTGACAACAACTTCGGCTTGGAAGTTCACGGTTTTGAACTTCGGGAGTCGCTATTTCAATCGAATAGAGGGCAACTCGGGGTCAGGCTCCGCAGAATTCAGAATTGGCGGAATAAAACATTGGATCTGGCAAAGATCGGAATCCGCCAAATCTGAAATCTGAGGTGCCTGACCCCTTTCTGAGGAACGCTTCACGAATTCTTCCGACTCCACCAATCCATCCTCAGTACCGCGGCCAGTCTTGCCGTCTGCGGAGCTCCAGCCAACGCCAAGTCACGTTCCAGACGTCATCAGCGATATTCGGTCGCGGTTGTCTCGGCATTGGCAACTTCTGATGTCACGAGTGCACCCGGATGGGGTCAGGCACCGCAGAATTCAGATTTGGCGGAACATCAGTCAGCTTATCAATGAGCCGTTCCCCGCCAATTCTGAATTCTGCGGCGCCAGACCCCTACAGTAGGTACCGCCTGCCGGGCGGTACTTCGGCGCAGCCGACCGCGACCAGTGTTCGCTGTCAGTTGAGCAGCATCGTCGCGTATTACAAACCGCCCCCAAATAAGATGGCCATCGTTTCGACTTCGGCTGACGCGGCATGATGATTTGAAAACCGGACGGACAAGCCAGCGGCTTGTTCTACGAGCATTTCCCCTTGACGTACTGTGGCCACAGTATATACTGTAGGCACAGTAGGTACTGTGGTCTCAGTAGGAAAGCGGGTTGGGGAATGGCCAAGCGATTTGTGCCGCCGGCGGAATTTGAATTGCAAATCTTGACGGTGCTGTGGGATCACGGGCCGGCGACCGTGCGGCAGGTCATGGAGCGGATCGATGACGGTAAGGAACGGGCTTATACGTCCGTGCTGTCGGTCATTCAGGTGATGCAAAAAAAAGGCCTGATCAATGCGGCGAAGCCGCAGGAAGGCCTGGCTTATGTTTACTCGGCGAAAGTGGCGCGGGATCAGGTTGTCGGTCCGATGTTACGCGGATTCGTCGACAAGGTGTTTGGCGGCAGTCATCGCATGGCCGTCCAGCAATTGCTCAACGA
>JAQGHT010000686.1 GCA_028291565.1 Planctomycetaceae bacterium
CGCTTTACCATCGAGCGGTCGAGGCAACCGAGCAGTTGCAGGACCGAGTGTCGTATCAATAACTACGATTGCATCTGTATTTGTATCCCACTTGCAGGATTGCGACGTGACACTTTCGCGGAGCACAGTTGTAGGCTTCAACAGCGGCCGTGCACACGTTAGCCCGGCGGTGGTGACCGCCCGGACCACGGGGTTTCGCTGTTGTGCGTCCTGCTTTATCCAGCGCGATGACACCGTGACGACGTCACCCTGCGCAGTCAATGACGCAAAAACTGGCTTGTCAAGAGGAGACGCGTCTGAAGCAGGAACCATGCATCGCAGCCATGCGTCCACTACGTCTTTGTTGGCGATTGAGCGCAACAGGCTGTACGTTTGATCGAGACTAAAATCGCGGCTCCTGCTAGAACAGAACTTGTCTCGCCGTTGCCAGGACGAGCTGGAGCTTTTCTTTCCTGAGAAACTAACCGGAACTCGTATCCCCGAATGCGCGAGTGCGTTCGGGGGAACGTGCTCTCCGGTTCATCTTTCGTTCTTCGCATGCGAGGAAGCCCTGCCGTCGCCGACTGTATGGTTGCGCCACGACGCGGGCGTAAGCGTGAAGGGCACGGTTCAGCTGGACAGATCACGAGCGCCCGGCATCACATGTGCATTGTGCCACTCGAGTGTCGACAATCCCTTCGCGCGAGGCAGCGGCAAGCGTTTTGATGGATAGGCGAACGTCGGCCTGAACGTCGGCGCGATCAAAGCACCGTCACCGGCATTTCCGGGTGCATTGAAAGCCGAGTTCTAAAAGTCGAGGCCAGGCAAACACGACCCACGCCACCACGCGTTCGACAGTCGCAGTCTCATGTCGCAGCATAGTTCATCGCTGCGGTTCGTGATTCCCCATTTACGGATGAAGCACCGTACAACTAAGTGTGGAAATTCGTCGGTCAGCCGTTCAGAGGCGCAAACCGTCATATGAACCTAGTTGTCCACAGGTTGTTCACACCGTCAGCTCTGCACCGGATCGCCAAGCACAATTGCCCTCTGCCATGAACGGATGCGACCTGCTACCGTCAATGTATGGACGATACAAAGACAAAGAAAGCTGCTGAGAACGGTTTGTCAGTGATCGCGCGATTGCTGGTCGAGCACGTTGAACAACAGCTGACGAAGGGCTAGAGCCTCGATCGACATCTCCGGCGCAACGCGCCCAGAAGTGGGCCGCCTCGGCGTCCACCAGAGACCGCTGGTGGCCGCTGGCGATCTACTCGGTTTCAGCTGCTCGAACAGATCACCGTGCCAAACGGCGTGCGCTGAGATCCTAAATAGTTTCGCTCGGCACCCTCATCAGCAACTTATCGTCACGGTCACGCTCCCCCGAGTAGGCGTGGGAGCACGGTCTCGTCAGAGACGGGTCTAAGACCTGGACGCGACTTCGGACGGGAAAGTGTTCCTAGTCAAAACCACTTGGAAGTCCAAAGGAGGATTCGAATGATTGTCAAGATTACAGCGAACGAGAAAGGCAACCCGCCGGGAAAGCTCGCGGAAGCCGAACTGCACTTTAGCGATGGGCCACTTGGAGGATCTAAAACTGATCGGATTCGCGATCTGGGAACGACGAGGCGGCTCCGGTCGGAACGTAACCTTTCCCGCGAGAAGTTACGTGGTGAATGGCGAACGACGGAGCTGTGCGCTTCTTCGCCCGATTGTCGATACAACCGCTCAGGAACGCGTGCGCGATCTTGTCCTCCATTCGTACGCACAATATGAGGGAGGACACTGATTCGCCGACGTGACTCGATTCACACTCCGCCTGACTCGCAACGAGTCAGGCGTCTTCTTAAGGACCCTGTGGATAAATACAAGCGTGCGGCCAAGATCGTGCGAGTTTCGGGGTACTTGCAGTGATCGATTCCGTACGGCACGATCAGTACGCTCGACTCGTCCGTCGCCGATCCCATTCTCATTATTAACCGTGACATCCGCCTATGAACTGCATCGTCTACGCGCGCGTCTCTACAGACAAGCAGGCCGAAAAGGACCTGTCTATTCCGGCCCAACTGCAGGCCATGCGCGACTACGCACGTCAACAGGGTTGGAGCGTGATGGAGGAGTTCGTCGAGCCCGGCGCGTCCGGGACAACCGCAGACAGACCGGCGCTGCAACGACTGCTCGCCAGGGTTCAAGTGGGCACGGTGAAGGTTGATGTTGTCATTGTGCACAAACTCGATCGGATGGCCCGGAACATTGAGGATCATGTGGCCATCCGCGCGACGCTGAAACGATCGGGGGTGCGACTCGCCTCCGTCACCGAGAATGTCGATGATTCGGTCTCGGGACAGCTCATTGAGAACATCATGGCTTCGTTTGCGCAGTTCTATTCAGCGAACCTCGCCACCGAGGTCAAGAAGGGCATGCGTCAGAAGGTGCTCAATGGAGGCTGGCCACATCGACCCCCGCGAGGCTACATGCTCGTGAAGCGACCAGACGGAACTGGCAACGACATTGAGATTCATCCGAAAGACGGGCCGCTGATGCGCCGCGCCTTTGAGTTGTACGGCTCGGGATGGCATTCGATGCGAGCGGTCGCTGCATTGCTTGCCCGAGACGGATTGCTGTCAAGGAATGGCGGTCCCATTCCGCAAGCGCACTTCCGCCGTCTGCTGTCGAGTTCATTCTACATAGGGAAGGTGCGATGGCATGCAGTTGAGTGTCCCGGCCGTCACACCCCTCTAGTTTCGAGCGAACTCTTCGACAGAGTCCAAGGGTTGGTCCACCAGCGGTATCGCAATCCAGGGATGAAAGGCAGTGTTCAGGGGTTTCCTGTGAGAGGGCTCGCGGTGTGCGCATCCTGCCGAGGCCACATGACGGCAGAACGTCACGGCCGCTGGGGTTACTATCGGTGTAGCCGCCAGAGCTTCCGGAAAGCCTTGTGCGACGCTAAGTTTTGCAACGCGGAACGTGCGCACCAAGGTCTCATCAAGATTTGTCGTCAGATTCAGCTCAATCGCGTGACGGCATCGACGATTCAAAACGCGGCTGAACGGTTGATCAACGAGCGGCAGGAGACACGCGCCCGACGGGCACAGGGCTTCCACGACGAGCGGAGCGCCCTGCTCGCCGCCGAGATGCGTCTCACGGATGGGTTCACTACAGGCGACGTCTCGCCAGCCCTCTACAAGGCGAGAATCGCCCAAATTCGATCACAGCGCTCCAGGCTGGAGGAGGCGTCAGATCGGACATCGATCAGCGCGGAACAGCTCGCCGAACGGGTTGCGCACGCGTTGCAACTGGCAACTTCCGTGGCGGACCTCTACGAAGCGTTCGACGAGTTGAAGCGGGCCGAGTTGCTTCGGACCGTCTTCAGCGCAATCGTCCTTGACCATAACGGCGTTGTCGGCGTCACTCTGAAGCCGCCATTTGACGACTTGTTGAAGCCTTCAGCGGTTGCCGCGGGAGGAGAGGGGCCGGCAGCGCAACGTTTGGTTGATGCTGCGTAAAATGGGAGCTGACACCTATTCCGCAGCTGACGCGCCTGTGATGACGTAAGGCGGCGCCGGGCGAGTTAATTCGGAAATCTTTAGTGTTTAGTGGGGTCTGCCGCGCGCCGTGTCAGGGCGATGTAGGCCACAGCTTCCCGTTTGAGCTCATTTAACGCGCCGGCGTACCAGACGAGCGACGTGATCGCGATCGCAAACCACAGCCCCGTACTGATATAGGCGGCTACCGAGAAGAAATTCGCATACGGCCCAGGGGTCAGGGCATCTAGCATGTGGTTGGTTCCCAAAACCTTCACGACGCCGTAAATAAGGAGGACTACACCGAGTAATCGGGGGGACAGATACAGCATGCCCCTCGGAGTGACGGCGTCCGGAGCTCGCGCCATGAGGCTCAAGACTTGCGCATGGCGGTTCGACCGAATCTCGCGCTGAAAGCGGAGAATCGCATCGAAGGTCGGGACGACGAAGACGAGCAAAGGCAAGAAGATCAATTCGGCATCTTTGAGGTATCCCGCCGCCGCCGTCCTGGTCTGAAACGACGCCTGGATGGTGCGCTCCGCGGGTAGGACGATCATCAAGGCGACGGTCAGCAGGCTTAAGATTAGTGCCAACGCCGCCATAGAGCGAACCAGCCCGGTCGTGTGACCAGCTCGTGTCGACCGAACATCGAGCCACAGGGCAAGCAGGACCGTTCCGCCGACCACGATCGTCACGGGTAGGGAGAGCACCCAAAGGAGCGTGCCAAATCGATCATAGGCGTACCCGAGCTCGCTCCAAAGACCTGCAGCCCATTCGACACCGTAGAGCAGGGCAATCACGAACACGAAGCGTGTGTGCCCGCCGAACGATCGTTGAAGATCGCTAGACACTCCCAGAACGGATGTCACGGCTTGAATCGAGAATGCCGGCCAGACTCGCGCATCGAAGCGTAGCACTCTGACCGCTGCATCCAGGCGCTGAAACTCCGCCCAGCAGATCGCACATGACATGAGGTGTTGCTCGACAGTATCCCGCTGGTCATCGGACAGGCTGCCGAAGCAATACGAGGTCAGCGCCTCACCGAGGTGTGAAGAATGGATGTCTTTGACATGATCGTTAGCGATGGGGGTCATCGATCAATCCTTTAGTCGCTGCGAACGATGATTGCTTCCGCCCCTGCGAACGCCTGACGGAAGCGTTTGCGGGCACGCGCGAGCCGTTCAGCCACCGCCGACTTGCGAACACGAAGAATGGGGCACATTTCCGCCAGCGTGTATTGCTCCTGCTCGTGAAGCCGAAGCAGCAACTGGTCGTCGGTTGATAAACGGCCCAGAGCCTGTTGTACGGCCGCTACCACGTCTGGGTTATTGGTGGTGACGAGAGAATCGTGATTTTCGGCTAAGTCCTGTAACTGCAGCACTGTGGCCTTACCCTGCTTGCGCCAGTAATCCGCCACTTTGCCATTCATGATCTGGTGCACCCACGTCGACAGCGCGGCCTCTCCGCGGAATCGTCCTCGCTGAATTTGGCGAAGTGCGTCGGCGAGGACGTCTTGGACGACGTCGTCCCGATCGTTGCTGGGGATCCGGCGCTTTCGGGCGAAGGCCTGAATCCTTGGCCCGAAGAGCTGTTCGAACTCCCGTATCGCGTCGTTGCGGTCCTCAACGATGGCCGCTACCAGCTGGTCGTCTGCGCTGTACTCCGCCATTATGCGGGCCAACCTTACACCTCAAATGAGCGCCCCCAACAGCACCGGAAAGATTTGACCGCTATACGACTAATGAAGGTACCGCTGTTGTGGAGCCCAAACGCCCAACGAACCGCTCATTCATCGACCACAATGACGGATAAAGATCGTTGAACGGAAGACTTCAAACGTTCATCCGTATGACTTCCAGGATTGGCGGCCGCTTCGGACCGAAACAGCTTGACGCGCAGCAAACGTGCTCGTAAGGTCGCTCACACCAACGTCGAACTTACCGGAGGTCGAATTGATGTCCCGCTTCTTCTTACGCCTCGGCTTCCTCGTCATCGCTATGACGCTCCCATCCGGTGCCCAGGCGTCGAATCTTGATTTTGAAAGCTTCAGTGATAGCGATGCCCTTACGAACCAGTTCCCCGGTCTGACGTTCACGAATACGACAGTCCTAACTGCGGGCGTCGGGCTCAATGAATTCGACAACCCGCCACATTCAGGGACAAACGTCGTTTTTGACGATGGGGGAGCGATCACGATCTCCTTTGCAACACCTGTGTCCGACGTTGGCGGGTTCTTTACGTACTCGCTGACATCACCGTTTCGTCTGACCCTTTCGGCATTTGACCACGATAACGTTCTTCTGGGCGCGTCAACTCTGTCGGCACATTCGAACAATCAAGGGACTGTCGGCGAACCGGGCAGCTCGCCTAATGAGTTTCTCGAGCTTGGGTTCAACAACATCTCAGCTGTCACTTTCATTGGGGACGTGGCGGGTGGCTCATTCACATTGGATGATTTGAGATTTACGCCTGGAGTTGCGGCGGTTCCCGAACCAGGGACCATCAGCCTCGTAGTGCTCGGGCTTGGCGGCGTACTGCGTTCACGTTTGCGGCGACGGCAGGTAGTTGTGGATAACCTGGCTGGACGAGAGTGTAGCCACAGTCTACTCTTATAGTAATTAACTAAAATCAACATGAAAAAACTGATAGCCGCGAGCGGCATTGCCGCAGTTCTGATCGCGGCCGGGGCTGCCTGGCTGCACGCGGCGACGCCCACCGTCGGTACGTTGAATGCCACGCCGGCCTACATCGTTGTTAATACATCAACGCCAGTGTTGTTCACTGTACAAATAACCGACCCATCGGTATTTCACGACGGCGTAAATCTGCTCAGGATCGATGGAAACGGTAAGACTATCGGTACGATCGGTGTCATGCGCGACGATGGCCTCAATGGGGATGCAGTTGCGGGCGACAAGGTCCTGTCGTACGTCGCCACCCTCAATGAATCTAGCGCAGGTGCTCTCGACTATCGCGCGTCGGCGGCATTCAGAGGCGTTGTGAAGCGCATAATCACGTCAATAGTGACTGTCACGGCGCTGGCAGTAGACGTGACGGCAAATGGGACAGTCACAAGTGAAGGCGGAATTGTAACTGACGCCGAAGGTCGCCTCGCACTGGAAGTGCGACCTGGCGCCGTCAGCGGATCCGTACGATTCGATGTGAAATCGATTAGTCCTGGCAAGCTGGCGACTTACGGCGTTGACACGGCACTATTTGACGATCAGATCGCTGGCGCCGTGGATGTTGAGCCAATTCCACATCTCCTAGCCGGCCCGCCTGGCCCAACTCCTGATTTCAGCATCACAGTTACGGTGCCGCTTAATAGTCAGCTTCAGGCGGGCACCCCGTTGAATGTCCTCACGCAGACGCAAGGTGGTATCGGGTGGCTAACCATACCGGTCGACGCCATTGCCGCTACGGATGGTCTAACAGCGACGTTCTCGACCAATAGAATCGGGCTGTTTCTACTCACTCAGAAGACTCATTAAGCCATTGTTTGGACGAGGCTCCACGTGATTCATTTTGGCCGTTCCGTACTTGGACTGTGTCTCGCGTCCGTGTTCATATCGGTTTCTGGGCTCAAAGCGGAGACAGCGGGATTTAGTTGCCCCTTGGCCGCTCGTCCGTCATTACGGACACTGACGCACATTGCCGGCACTGGATCGATACCGATTGTTCTGGTTCATGGCTGGACAGCCGAGCGACCGGGTGGTTCAGATCCGTCATGCGTCGGATGGACTCCGTTTCTCGATGGCCTGTTAACGCCAGAAATAGAGTCCCGCTTCTCGTTTTACATCTTCGTTCATGATAGTTCTGAACCAGTTGGATTTGATGGCTCCGGAAACGCGCAGCAGTTGGGGGAAGCGATCGATCTGTTAAACCTTGCGCCCGGCGTACAGATCGGCGTAATCGCGCATAGCCGCGGTGGGCTCGTGGCCCGCGCATTCATGAACCGTTATAAAGGGGGAGCCTGGGGTGATCGGACGTTTACCTTGATCACACTTGCGACCCCGCACCACGGCTCGCCGGCTGCGACGCCTGACTGGGGACTCAAGACAATTAACGACTGGAACATCCCGAAGAAAGATTGTGTAATTAATTTTGTATACAACACTAACAGCACCGACAACAAGACGGCAATTTGCAAATCGGCGTTTAAAACTTTGCGGGGAACGCCGTTTTTCAACGTAAACGACGTAGGCGCGTTGGACCTTGGCTGGGACAACTTCCAGTCTGAGTATGGTATTCCGTATAGTGGGATCACGATAACAAAAGACGTCGCCGTCGGAAAAAATCATATCGTTTCACAACTCGATGCTAACCAAAGTGATGCGCAATTGGCACTCGGCCAAACAGATACGGATCTACACCCGCAAAGTCGTGACCACGGAAGTCTAGCGAGCCTAAATGCCGCTGAAAGATTTGCGAATAAGATAATTGCATATGCAGGCTATTTCATCGATCCAACCGATCGTTCGCTTACATTAGAAAATGTCGTTGAGGCTTCAACTGATTCAGACCTTGCTTTACACATGGGTCTTCGTTATACCGCTGGTATTCTTGCGGATTTCAAAACAGCGTCTGGCTCCAATGCATTTTTTGTGGCAAGCGATGGCATTGTGCCGCTACAGAGTGCGTTGTTTTTAGGCGACGCCGCTGGAACAACGCCGCCGTACGATCTGGTGACTGATCAGTGGTGTCCAGCTGGTCAGGAATGTCACCCATATCTTCGCTTGAGCAAAGACCTGACAATGCTTAGCCGTGCTAAGGCGATTCGGCCATTCGGCAACTTGGATCACTTGCAGGTTAAGAGCGGCGGTTCAGATCTAGAAGTACAGGTGCTGTATTTCCAGCGGCTGAGGCAGGACCTTACGGTCGCAGCGGACTCGATGACCGTTACCGATCCGAATGGAGTGACGCCGCATGCGGGAGACGACGCCTACTCGGTAGTTCAAGGTGGTGTGCTAACCGTCGGTGGCCCGGGAGTGCTCGCGAATGACACAATGCCATCCGGAGTCGTCCCTGAAGTCGAATTCTACGGCGGGCTCGGCACTGGCAATCCCCCCCCTGGCGGTATCGGATCCTTTCAGAACCTCAACAACGGAGGGTTCATATGGGACTTGTCCAGTAGCCCTAGTGTTACCGGTCATTTTGTTTTGTCGTATGTGATTCACTCCGAATTCGGTGACAGCAACGTGGCGTCTATCGTTGTTTCAGTGGAGCCGCGTGCCGTAACAAACCAATGGCTGCGTAGTGGGCTTGACGATGTCCTAGTCGAAGCTGTTGCCATTGATCCCAAAAATCCGCGGATTGTATACGCCGGCACAAACAGTAAAGGTGTATTTAAAAGTATTGATAGCGGTACAACTTGGCACCCTGCTAGCGACGGCATTTCCGATGCTGGAATATTTAGTCTCACCATCGACCCTAGCGATTCAGCTGTGGTGTATGCGACGTATGGGTGCTTCGGGAGTGCGTTCTGCGGCGGAATATACAAAACGATCGACGGTGGTGCAAATTGGCGACCGGTTAATAACGGGCTACCTCATTCTTTAATGTGGTCGTTGACAATTGACCCCGACAATCCGCAGGTTCTCTACGCGGGGAGTGATTCAACTTGGGTTCCTGGCACCGTGTCCAAATCGATTGACGGCGGCGCAACGTGGACAAGCGCAGTTAGCCCTGTGCCCACTGTGTTTGCTCTGGCCGTTGTTGATCGCGGTGGCGGCAGCGTCGTGTATGCGGGGACATTTCCTTATGCCGGTACCGATCCGTGTGGCGTCTGCGATGCGGGTTTGCTGAAGAGCGAAGACGGCGGCGTAACCTGGCAGCTAATGACGGCTGGCAACGTGTTGGCTCTGGCAGTTGATCGCAACTCGCCAGGGACGTTGTACGTAGGTACCAGCTTAGGCGGCGTCCTGAAGACTGTCGATGGCGGAATTACCTTCCAATCACATGTTCTAGGTTCCGTGCGGGCATTGGTCGTGGACCCCCGTGACTCGACCGTGCTGTATGCGGCCGCCGGCGCTGCTGTCTGGAAGAGTTCTGATTCCGGGCTGACGTGGGCGACTCTTGGCACGGGTCTACCTGGAGGCATTGCCGGGACAGTGCGGAGCTTGGCCATTGATCCGGTGACATCGGCTGTTTACGTGGGAACCGATTCGCCGGGAATATTTAAATTGTACTAAAGCTACGGCTGGGATCATCTCTGATGAAACGGATCCGCACCGTATGACCGAGCAGCGTTGTGATCCGACGTCCAGAATGACACGTGAGGTCTGTGGAAAATGTCACCTCGAGGAGATACACGCCAGGCGCTCCAAAGAATAGTCAACTCTAAACCGCCTCATCGGCGGTTTTTACGTGCCATCATGAGGTTCCGGTGAGCCCGGACCAAGCAGGACTCGTACTGCAGCGCGCGGTCCTGGTCTGACTTGCTGTCCTATTCAGTTGTAATCAAAGTGTAAGAGTTAAGAAACATTCCTGCGAGAGGGCAAAGTTGTTTCGCAGAAGTCTTTATTCAATGAATTGTTGATAAGTGTTGTGCGGGTATCACGCTGTCTGTACCGCCTTGCAATGAATGGCTATAATGACGCCATGGATAATGATGTTGAAGATCCAACCCTAGATAGCAATAGCGGCAAGAAGTTAGCGCGAGCCGGAATGAACGTAGCAGGTGGCGCGATCCCTTTTGTCGGAGGGTTTTTGTCTGCGGCCGCCAATGCGTGGTCAGAACACGATCAAGAAAGGATTAACTCGTTCTTTAAGCATTGGCTTCAAATGTTGGCCGATGAAATGAAAGAAAAAGAACGGACGATCTTCGAGATAGCGGCGCGACTAGACGTTCATGATGAGAGCACAGCCAAACGAATGGCCAGTCCCGAATATCAATCGTTGTTGAAAAAGGCGTTTAGAGAATGGCCGGCGGCTGAAAGTGAGATAAAACGACAAGCCGTGCGTAACATATTGGCGAATGCGGCGGCCACTACGATAGTAAGCGATGACGTTGTTAAGCTATTTCTAGACTGGTTGAAAATGTATTCTGAATTTCACTTCCAAGTGATCAGCGCTATTTACAACAACTCCGGCGTTACGAGAGCCGGGGTATGGAACAAGCTTGGGAAGTCACCAGTAAGAGAAGACTCTGCGGAAGCGGACCTATTCAAATTACTAATCAGAGACCTTAGTACTGGTGGAATAATTCGCCAGCACGCGGAGGTCGATTATTATGGTAATAAGATCTTGAAAACTCACGGCACACCGAAGGGATCATCGGGGGCTGGTCCGCGGACAGCGAAATCAGCATTTGATGATGAAGAACAATATGAGCTGACTGGATTAGGGCAACAGTTCGTACATTATGCGCTGACGGATTTGCCTCCAAAGATTGAAGCGCCGAGGGAAACCATGCCAGCCTGACCGCTCGCACGATTACGGTATCGTGTGATCGAATGGATTCTTGTGGTAAGGCGGCAGAGTGCCATAAGAGTGTTCATGAAAGAAGTAACTGAATTATAGGGAAAGTCGGAACGCTTGCGAGGTACCGAAGCGTAGGTACTCGACTCAGAACTTGTCCGAAAGTAATGCGGATCGTACAATTCGTACGCTTTCATTAACCAATCCCTATATGGCAGCTGCCAAAGAGTCTAAGGAAGAGGCAGGGAAGGCCTACGATGAAATAGCCCGAATCCTTATCGAGCACGTGGAAGAGGGTCTTCAATCAGTGGGCGAAAAAGAGCCTGGGAGTTCTTGATAGGTGTTGGTCAACAGTGCACTGCAAAATGCGTTCGAGACTGACACGCCTGGATTGTGGAAAACACGACCTCGAGAAAAACACGCTAGGCGCTCCAAGAAAATGACAACACGAAACCGCCTCATCGGCGGTTTTTACGTGCCTTCATGAGGTTCCGGTGAGCCCGAACCAAACAGGACTCGTACTGCAGCGTAATCCTGATCTGACGTGCTGTCCTATTCAGTTGTAGATACAGTGTACGAATTCAAATACATCTCGGCGAGAGGGCAAATGTGCTTTCCCTGCGCGGTTATCAACATTGGACAAGCCGCGCATGTGGTGATCTCTCGTTGAAACTATTTTCGATCGCGCGGTGGGTTCGGGTCGTTTCCCGGCGAGACGGTATCGGAGTCCCGGATCTTGCCATCGCGACCTTTGATCGTGAGTTCGCCGCCACCGGTATTCGTCAGAATCTGTCTGGCCCTGTCGATTGCCTCCCCTTGTGTGCTGTGGGTGGAGCTAGCTCGATCAGCTCGCGGAGCCTTTACTTCCCATCCGCCACCGTTGTGTTCTTGCACGATTCTCCTATTTGGTTTCATGATGATCTCCTTTAATGGGTTGGGTTAAAGATAGCGTCCAAAACGGATCGCCGATGTCGTCGTACGCTTGAAAATGACTACATGGGTAGTCCTTGAGGGCCCCCATCCGCGTTGATTCGACGACCGTACCTCGATTTCCGTCGTATTCAAGAAGAACAGGCCCAATGGCTTGGGGACTCCAGGGGGCTAGTAGTCTGATGACCAAACCGACAGCGGTTGAAGCCAAGACTCCGTTCGGCCAAATCACCTGCTGTCTGATGCCAGCGGCACCGTACCGGCTCGCCTCCAAGGCAAGGAGATCCTCACGCAGCAGTCCGAAGCAGGTCATGCATTTGTCGCCTGGCAGTGAGAGAAACACTTGGCCAGTCAGTAAGTAGTCGTCGCCAAATGCATGAACGTCCATGCCGATGTCGATATATGGAATATGGAACCGCCGAGCCGCGCGCTCGAGCTCTTGCCGGCCCCGGAACGTGTCCACACATCCGACGATCACGTCGCAGTTGCGAAGAATCCCGATCGACTCCTGCCAAGGCTTCTGAACCAACACGAGGTCAGCAGAGGGATTGATTCCAAGAACGAGGCGAGCGGCAATCGCGGTCTTGGGAGTGCCGACGCGAACATCGGTTGCAGTAGCGCCGACGAGTCGATTCAGATTGGTGCCCTCGGGATCGATCGAGTCGGGATCAAACAATCTCAAATGACTGATGCCGATATGCGCCAACTGCTGGACGATGTGCGACCCACCGCCGCCCAAACCGACAACCCCAATTTGCGCATCCGCGAAAATGGCATCTGAGCCGGCACCCAAGAACCCTTGTCGGCTGGTCATCGCCTTGTTCTCCACCATCGCAACCGCGATCCCACTATCGTGAAGCGATCAATGAGCACTGGCTGATCACCCCTTGGGATCCAACAGTACCCGAGTGCGCTATCGTCGCTGAGAATGAGGGCGCCATGCGGAAGCTCTGGTTGGATATTCCAAAAGTTGGGCACGAAGTTGGCCCATTCGCGCGTATCTGTGCGGCTTGGGCCAGGAATGCCCATCCCGCCATGGTCATGAACGTGGAAGATGCTCACCTTGTTGGTGAGCGAGTGTTGTAGCGCGCCACGGATCGCGTCAGCGGACATCATCGCACCGACGGTGTTATCTCGAAGGTAATGCTCATCTGCAACTGGCAAATAGTCATGGGCTACCACAACGAGGCCGGTCGAATCCTCGCCGCAACGACACGCGATGAAGCCAACACGCTCTGCCGCAAACCGATGTGGCCGCCGAAGATCATCCTGGATCAATGTTCGGAGGCGCTCAGTAATCTTGAAATGGACGTTCATACAAACGTCCTCAAATGGGAGGCGAGAACCTCCGCAGGCCGTTGATTGGCCGGCACGTTATTCCACGACCAACTCTGCCAGGAGCGGCCTAGGATCGAGAAAGCCCCCCAATTCGCAGCCTTGCTCGATGGCGATGTAATCTGTTCCGAGACAAACAATCTCGTTGGGTAACCTTCACGAAGCCCGAGGCACAGGAGGGCATCGACGACCTCGGGTGTGCAATTCGCAGGCAATGTGAGACGTCGAAGATGGACGTACGGAATGTTGTTCTCCGTATGCTCCTGAACTTCCTCGCAAAAATTGAGTAGCTCGTCCCGTTCCGCCGTCTCCATAGTTACGATGAGCCTCCCTGGCGCGCGTGGCTGACGAACACTTCACCGCCTTTAATCGTGATCTTAGCGTCATCGGCGAGAGGCGTGAGTTTACCTTCGATAATGTCTTCGAGCTCGTAGTCGGCCTTCACCTTGACCAGGCGCTTAAACTCCGAGACTACGTAGATCCCAGGCCGCACCTTCTTTTGCTTGGTGTCGACGGTTACTGAAACCTTCTTCACCTTCTCGTCGTCATCGTTCTCGTGCGCGAGGTCGTGATCGATCTCTTCCTGGGTGATTTCTTTGTCACTCATCTTCTTTGTTTCCTTCAAGACCTTGTCTTCCGCGTGGAAGAAGGTCGATTATTGATTATAACGCTAGTGTACGCTTACCGGAGCGAACACGTCAAGTAAATTTTTTTACAAGGTTAGTTGGCCCGTGTTTTCGCTGGGGATCAGCTGCGAAAGGCGGATGCGTACGACAATCGGGTTGACGTCAAACACCTCGGCCAACGCCTGGATGGCTCGCTGACGATTACCTGTCTCCAATCGGGTCACCCCAAGGCCTCCATTTGCTGTCAGAAACGGTTCAATTGCCACAAGGGTCAGCCTCTTGGGCATGAGAATCGCGCCCATCACCATGTTGGCCTGGTACTCCCACGGCTCGGTTTTGGCCTTGGCGGCCAATTCGGTGACCTCGCCTCGGCACAGGACCTTCGGCTTGTTGTTGTCGGACCAATCTCCGAAGAGAGGTTTGTTCTGAGAAAGAACGAAAAGGTGGGCATGCAACAGCCCGTGGCCCGCTTCGTGCGCCAGCGTGGTTCGCAGTCGACGCTCATTCGGCTTGCTTGTGTCGCTCTCGAGCGCTTCAGAAAGAACAATGTTCTGAACGCCCTTGGGGCCAAATTGCGTTAGACCCAAAATACCTGAGGGCAGGTCGGCATACTGGTGGGGCCGCCCGAACCGCTTCTCGATGAAACGATCGATCCTGACTGGCGCTGGCTGATCTGGCAAGAGGTTTACCTTTGCCAATTCATCAACACACAGGTGTTCGATTTCGTTTTGTGTATAGAAGGGCAGTTCAGAGAAAGGCCCGGAGAGGGGTTTGCGAGTTCGCATGGAAGGTCTAACCGTGTTTTTTTGATTTAGATTCGATGAAGGTAAGTAACTCCTCCGGTGTGACTTGTTTTTCGGCGAGCTTCCTGAGAGCGACGCCGTAAATTGGATCACGATCTACCAGTCGCTTTAGTTCGTCAATACGAGGTCGAACATCGTGTTTCAGAAAATCTGCGATTGTGACTCCTAACAGGTGAGCCATCTTCTTCAAGAGTTCTTCCGAAGGATACCGCCGACCGTTTTCGATATCGGAAATATGGGATGGAGATATATCGCCAAGCTTCTTTGCAAACTCTCGCAGCGACAGATCGCGAGCGTCACGTTTTTCACGAACAAAATCACCGAACGTTTTCGTCATGGCGTAAGCATACATACGCGAACATGTGCCGTCAAGCTAAGCCGCTCGTTATCAGCGAGTTACGTGGATGTTGATTCTGTTCGCTTCTGTCACACTAACCGTGTGTCATTAATAAATGTGAACCATGAACTGCCTTATTTATGCTCGTGTTTCCACAGAGAAGCAGGCCGAAAAGGAGCTGTCGATTCCAGCGCAGCTCCAGGCCATGCGCCAATATGCGATTGATCGCGGTTGGATCATTCTTGAAGAATTCGTCGAGGCTGGTGTCTCAGCCCGCACCTCGGAGCGCGAAGTACTCCGAGGCCTTTTAAGTCGCTGTCGTGA
>JAQGHT010000727.1 GCA_028291565.1 Planctomycetaceae bacterium
AAATGTGCTGCCCTTACCGATCCCTTCACTGAATGCTTCGATAGTCCCGCCGTGCAGGTCAACCAGACTTTTGACTAATGTGAGACCAATTCCCAGTCCCCCCTGAGCTCGATCCAGCGAGTGATCAGCCTGAGTGAACAGCTCGAATATGCGTGGCAAGAGGTCAGAAGACATTCCAATCCCGGTATCGCTCAAGCGAAACACAACCCATTTGCCTTCATGCGTCACTTCAAGACTGATAACACCGCCGACTTCCGTATATTTCGCGGCATTGTTAATCAAATTCGCCAGGATTTGCTCCAACCGGGCCGGGTCGGCGTCGAGATAGACGTCTTCGGGCGGCAAAGACACTTTGAGCTGGTGCCGGCGTCCGTCGATCAGGCATTGGCAACTTTCCGTCGCTCTTGAGACGGCCGTCTGTAACAGTACGAGAGCCCGTTGCAGGTGAATCTTACCCGCCGTGATTCGCGACACATCGAGCAAGTCGTCAAGCAATCGCGACATATGCGAAATCTGCCGCTCGGACATATCGAGCGCATGCCCGACAATCTCGTCGTTCGTGATTCGCTGCCGCAAGATATAAACGGAGTTGCGAATCGGCGCCAGCGGATTGCGGAGTTCGTGAGCCAGCATCGCCAGGAATTCGTCCTTGCGGCGATTCGCCTTTTCGGCATCGGCCCGAGCTGCCTGTTCCCAGGCCAGGAGTTTCGCCTGCTCGATTTCCTGCTTGTGATTGGTGATATCTTCAATCGCCAGCAAGATCATCTGCGTCCCGCTGCCTTCCCAGAAAATGCGGTGCGCATTCAAGACAATAGTACGCAAACCGGCTTTCGGGAAGGTCACGTCTATTTTCATATCTCGAATGCGTTGATTCTCATGGATCACCGCTTTCAACCGAGCCAGCAGGTCCGACTCGCGGAGTGGCCACTCTTCGAGTTCCGTCAGCAGCCGGCCATCGACTTTCGCTGGATCCAATTCAAACGCGCGAGAAAATGCCGCATTCGCGCGCTGGACGCGCAAGTCTTTATCGAGCACCACCAATGGTTCCCAGACGGTTTCGACGATCGCTTCGGCATTGTCGCGCGCCGCCTTGATTTCCTCGGCACCGCGTTTCAAATCATCGATATCAACCAGACCAATGACAGCCCCGTCGATTTTGTTTTCGTTCGTGATATAAGGACGAATCCTGAGCGAATACCAGCGACCTTCATGGTCCTGCACGTCGCTTTCCGCCATCCGTAAAGTATCGATGACCCTCGCAATCAACTTGGGCAGCTCAGGCAGTTCGAGATTGGGCCGCAAATCGCTGATTCGCCGACCGACATCACCGGGGATCAGGTTGAATAGAGTTTCTGCCGAAGGCGTGAAACGCCGAATTCGCAGATCGCGACTGACCATAACAATCGGGATATTCAGTCCCCCGAGCAGATTGATCAAATCATCGTTCACGAGCCCCAATTCGCTGTTTCGATGTTTCAGCTCATCATTGACGGTCGCCAGCTCTTCGTTCGCCGACTGCATTTCTTCTTTGGCCGTCTGCAGTTCTTCATTAGTGCTTTGAAGTTCTTCATTGCTGGACAGGATTTCTTCGTTCGCGGCTTTCAACTCTTCATTGGTGGCTTCGTTTTCCTCGAGCACCGCTTGCATGTGTTCCCGAGACGCGGACAATTGTCGTTCCAGCTGGAAGACGCGGGTCCGCCAGTCCGCATCGGGCTCATCTCCCTTTTCTGCCGTCCCTGCACCAGACTCGAAATGAAAGACGGCACGCTGTACAGGGTCGAAGACCACCAGAAACGCGCGAACTCCGTCAGCATGATAGGGGATGGGAACAATTTCCACGGATACGCTGCGGCTTTCGCCCTCCTCGTGAATCTCCAACCCCTCGCGGCGGACAGGTAAATCTTGCGTCAATGCCGCCTCGACTGCCTCGCGAACTTGTGGAACCAATTCCTCACGCAGCAATTTGAAAAAATCGAGCGACGCGGTACCCGAAGCGGGATTCAGATAGGGGGCCAGCTTGCCTCGAAACTGCAATACGGCGTAATGTTCATCAATCATCACGCTGGGAGGCGAATACCGATTCAGAAGCAGTCGATCGCCATCCCGCTGCAGCTGAATGGGATTTGTACTGTGAACTTCAGCAACTTTTTGATTTTCCGTTCTCAGCCGCAAGTTTTCCAGAACTGGAAACTCGATCCCGAACTTGGACGGCGCCGGCTTCTTGACATAAATGCGGCTTTCCTTATTCACGACCTCAAACAGGTCCGTGTAAGTACCGACCGTTTCAGAGGTCCCCAGCATCAGGTGTCCACCAGGCTTCAGGGCATAATGAAAATAAGGGATGACTCGTTTTTGAAGCGGCAGATCGAGGTAAATAAGCAAGTTCCGGCAACTGATCAGATCGAGATTCGCGAAGGGCGTATCGCGCGTCACATTGTGTTTGGAAAACACACACAAATCGCGGATCGATTTACTGATCTGATAATGGCTGTTGTTTTTTGTAAAGAATCGTCGTAAACGTTCTGGCGAGACATCCAGTGCGATATTATCAATATAGGAACCCGATCTCGCCTTTTCGAGTGCCGTCTCGCTGATATCGGTCGCCAGGATTTTGAGCGGTGTGTTATTGATCATATCGCACATTGTATCCACGAGGGAAATCGCCAGGGAATAGACTTCCTCGCCAGTGGAACAGCCCGCCACCCAGACGCGAATCGGCGTTTCAGGCCGCCGATTTTCCATGAGCTTTGGAAACACGATGGTCTTTAAATGAGAAAAAGTTTCCGGGTCCCGAAAGAAACTGGTGACGCGAATCAGAAAGTCCTGGTGCAGCGCATGAATTTCGGCCGGTCGATCCAGCAGCAGATTCAGATATTCCTGAAGCGTATCACACCCGACCAGTCCCATCCGCCGTGCGATCCGGCGGGTGATCGTGGTCCGTTTATATTGCGAAAAATCGACTCCTGTGGCAACTCGGATCAGACTGAAGATCTTGAGCAGCCCCTCAGCATCGGCGGCCGTCTGATGGCCATTCGCCTGGTTCTCGAGAGCGATAATCCGCCGGCTGACGCGAACCAGTTCGCTGGCGATGTGCTTGGGAGACAGCACAAAATCGGCATATCCACCCGCAGTGGCACTGCGCGGCATGCTGATTTGTCGTGCAGTACGATCTTCCTGCACAAACGTGACCCCGTCTTCGCCTTTGACCTCTTCCAGTCCCAGGGTCCCGTCCGTTCCTCCACCAGACAGAACGACGCACACGGCCAACCGCCCCTGGTCTTTCGCCAGGGATCGAAAGAACTCATCAATCGGCATGAAGGGGATCTCAGATCCTTCTCGCGGATGAAGGTGAAGTCTGCCTTTTTCGATCGTCATCGACATGTTTGGCGGAATCACATAGACATGATTTCGCTCTACTCTCAGTCCATCGCTGGCTTGCGCGACAGGCAGTGAAGTCTCTCGACTCAAGATTTCCGTGAGCAGGCTGGGATGACTCGCATCCAGGTGTTGCACCAGAACCAATGCTAAGCCGGGCGCTGGCGGCAAATTCTTAAGCAATTCAGTGAAGGCTTCCAATCCGCCCGCTGACGCTCCGACCCCGACAACAGGAAACGGAGTTGTGCTTCCCGCCTGTGAATGCCCTTGATTGTTGACAATGCTGGAATCTGACACGACGTGCGCCTCCAATTGTCATTTCGTTAGCGTTTCCACGAATCTACTGCCGGGCCCGGCGTTCAGACCTAAGTCAAATCAATAATGTGACTTCATGCCATCAACTCGAATCATACGCGA
>JAQGHT010000734.1 GCA_028291565.1 Planctomycetaceae bacterium
CCACGAATGAGTCTTTTTCAATACTGATCCCCGCGATCAAACGTCTCATTCTTAACCGTGCGTTTTAATTTCATGCGATTTAATTCGTTTACCGCGGTCCTGCCGATCGACGATTACGGCCGCGCACAAGGTCCCCGCCAGAATCAGCGAATGGCCTATCGATTCCAGAGTCTCTTCCAGGTTCACGCTCCACCAGACCGCATTCGGTAAGAACTTCCAGACACCGCTGTCGACACTGACCGCTAATGCATAAACACAGGCAGCGCCGAACCAGCAACCACAGACGTTACGGCAATTCCAAACCGGCCGCAAACGGGTCGAATTGACGCTGCCAAACCAGACGATGGCGATGATCGCGACATAGACTCCCGTGCCGGTTCCAGCGAAATGAAGTTCGCGGCATAAAAACGTTGCCGGTATGCTGAGCATCCAGATGCGGCACACCGACCAAAGCTGCAGGCATTGAAAAGCCGCCACGAATACTGCGGCACCAAGTAGCGATGGCCCCAGGACTTCCTGAAAGTCTTTGCCGGTCCAGGCATATTTCCCAATAAACCAGGGCAAGGCCGGACCTGCAGCCAGAAACAAAACCGAGAGCGCGATCGCGGGAACCCATTTCGACCAAAGCGGAAGCGCGGCCACGATTTGAATTAATGTGACCAGCAGAGAATTCCCGTGCCGGGCCAAAAGCTTGACACTGAACTTGGGGCACTGATGCGCGTCACTGGAGCGCGAGACCTCTTGTTCATTCAACGGCAATAACTGGCTGGCCATCGTGGACCTCTTTATTGATACCGCGCACGTTTAAGAATGAGACGTTTGAGCACGGGGATAAGTATTGAAGAAGACTCATTCGTGGCCACGAACAGGAAACAACACCTGACCCACGTCACTCGAATTTGATCAGGCCGCCTGTTTCCAGTTTGGGCTTGGATGAAACTGGCAAGGTCCAGCTTTGCATGCCGATTGCCGGTACGGTGCGATGCACGCTCGCGGCCCAGACGGCCCCTTCCGCCGGTGGCGTTGGAACTAGTTCCTTCCACGGAATTGCCGCTTCAAATCGCCAGGCGGCCTCATCGCCATCCGCCGCGACGAACCATTTGGGATTCCACGTCACGTCACCCCAGAGATCCTCTGCCGTCCAACCGCGTTGATCGATTGTCAGCCGATAATAGGTGGTGTAGTCTCGATCGATATCCAATAAGAAGGTGACTCGGTCATAAGGTAGGACATTCGAATCGTAAGAACGTCCCTGACGGGACGGCATTTCAGTTGCAGTGCCCGGGACTCGAGGACACATGCCGCCCAGATAAAGATACTCCGCGTCATGGCAAATCAACACAAATGCGGATTCTCGGAGTGTTCCATTCGGTTGATCACTCGTGAGGGGCATTTCTTCCGCTGACTGCCAGCACGATTCGGTCAAGTTTCCGTCGAGCTGCGGGGGTTCGCCAATGACTCGGCAATTGTAGAAGGACTTGGGTGGAAGCCCGACCGAATGATTCAACCAAAGTTCTGTCATGGCCGTTTTGTGCCACGGAGAATCCTCACTGCCACGCGTCATACGATGAAAACATTCCGCGGCGGGGCCCGAGTTGTGCCGTTGCCGATACAATGAACCCAAGGGAAACTGGACTCCGGGACTTTGGTACCAGGCGGGGGATGTCTTGCGAATCAGACCCGCCATGCGAGTCGCCTTCTCTTGCCACAAATCGGCTTTGAGTTGTCTCAGGTCCCCATCACGCCCCGTCTCGACCTGAAACGGCAGTTCTTCAACAATCAGCGAGTTCTTTTTTCCGCTGGTTTGAATGATGTCATCCGCCAGCGTTTCTTCATTCGTTTCGGGCTGAGGTTGTCCGATATTCCGCAGGCGTTGAATCAATTCTTCTGTTTCGACACTTATTCGAGTTTTGGAAACATTCGTCAATCGAACTCGACGATAGGTCATTTCGCTGCTGACCCACAATTGCAGCAGCCAGCGCATGGCATCCTGGGCCGCCGGTTCATGTGGGAATCGATCGACCATGACGATCAGTGTGGCTTCCGCCAGTTCCCATTGTCCCTGGCGGCGATAATCGTCGGCAAGTTGGGCCATCAACAATGCCGCTTGAGCATCCGGCATCCCCTGCGTGATATCCGACAACTGGGCGATCAAACTCTGGGCTTTCGAACCATCCTTTAGGTAGCGTTTCTTGTATTCATCAAAGTTTCGCTGTTGTTGGGCCAGTTTTCTCTTTTGCTCGAACTGATCGACGTTTGTCGGTGGCAATGGCCGCCGAGCATCCGTATCGGGCGACAATCCCAGCTGTGCAAAAAAGTCCGAACCGCGATATTCTTCGATTTCACCGGCCAGAGTGATCGCCCAATAGGCATCCCGCGACGGGATCGAAAAAGGGTCATCCCGCAGTCTTGCAATGGCCGGAGCCGCCGCAATCAAAAGTGAGCAACCCTGGCGCGGCAACATTTGATGAACACTGACATTGACCTGTCCCAGGCTTCCGGCTGGTACCCGCACAAACACACGACGAACTTGCCAGGCCGGTAGTTGTGCGATCTCCTGCTGGGCCAGCTGACTGGTGGCATCTCCCGCCTGCTGAATGGCTTTCAGGACTACTAGCTTAATCAATTTCGCCAAGGCATCCCGCTGGTCAGGTTCGTCAAGCAGCACCACGCTTGGCCGCCACGTCCGGAATTGCCGGACATAGTGTGCCACAAGACTCTCTTTGAGAGCCCCTTCTGATCGTTTGGACCATTCCGCCAGCAGCTTTTCGGGTTCGTTTTCCAAGCCTGGGATATCCAGCGGCAAACGCCAACCGACCTGAGCACTCGAACCCCCGGCGAGCATGACTGCTTCAGAAAGTTTGAGATCCAGTTCCCGTGTCCCGTCCTGTTCACTGCCCACATCAGTCCGGGGTAAGATTGTTACCAGGCTACGAAACCCAGCTTCACCTGAAACAGCGCTGATGGTGGGGATCGAGACGCGATCCGCCTGGCTTTGAGCCGTCAGATAGGCGACGCGGCGGTTGATTCCGCGAACAGCCATCCAGTTGGCCCCTCCGTCTGTTGTTTGGAGCATCGTACCCAATGCCCCCACGGCCCAGCCGATTTCGTCAGAGGGAAAACAGAGCGCTGAAATCGGCAGGGTTTGCCGTGTGGATTGCGGTTCCCAACTCTGGCCTCCATCCGCAGAGTGCCAAACGACGCTGCCGGGATCACCCGCAATCCAGATCTGTTTTCCGCGTACCGCGACCGCCTGAAAATCAAATAAATCTCGCACTTCGCGATCGAATCCTTGTTTGGGAGACTCCCAAACGGTCCCTCCTTGCGAGATGTGCAGCACGAGTCCGCCGTCACCAACCAGCCAGCCTTCGCCGGTCGGCAGCAACTTGAGCGCGTGCAAGCCACGCAGCCCCAAGCCGCCGAGTTTTGATTTCAGAAGTTTGCCTGCTCCAAATAGGGCCCGTTGGCCGCGCAGACCGGCGACGGCACCATTTTCGGGGCTGACAAAGTCCGCGGCGCGCCAGCTTCCTGAGACATCTCCAGGAGCGGCTTGCCAAGTCTTGCCGCCGTCGGTCGTGACCACAATTCCCGAGGCACAGCGCCCATTTGCTTCGCCGGCCGCGATGCCGTGTGTTAACGTAAAGAATTTGATGCGATGGAGTTCCGGGATATCATGTTCGCCAGGACCGATATTCGGCTTGCCGGCCACAAGCTCCCATTTGGCCCCGCCAACCATCGTTTTTAAGACGATGCCCCGCCCCTGTTGAGCATAAGGAACGCTTTCACCTCCGGCGATCCAGCCGACTCGTTCGGTTAAGAAGCAGACCGAGCGCAACGCGCAAGTGACTCCTGATGGCTGCAGGTCCCAGGTCATCCCGCCGTCGGTTGTTTTCCAGATGACCCCATGGTCGCCGACCGCCCAGCCCGTTTCGGTCCCGGCAAACTGGACATCATGCAAAGCAGCATCGTCCTGCAGAGGGGTTGGCTGATCGCTAAATGCGGGCAGACCAACGCAGCAACTCCAGGCCCACAGGCCCAG
>JAQGHT010000833.1 GCA_028291565.1 Planctomycetaceae bacterium
CGCCTCCAACAGTGCGGCTCCGTCTCGAACCAAAGACGAAATTGATGCTCTGATTACCAAGGTCGGAAAAGCCCCTCCGCCGTGGTTTGATTCCACGCCACTCGAATACCCAAAGACGCTCAAGCTGGACTGGCCGAAGGAACCAGGGGGCTGGAACAATCAGGTCAATGTCGGACAGTACGTCTGGGATGTCATCAATCCTAATCCTTCGAAATGGAAGGAAGGGGTGCGGTTGATGCACCATGTGCTCAAGGTCAACAGCAAGAACCAGGAAGTCGCGAAACGTGCCTGCGGCACGCTCGGACATCTTTATGGGGATTGTCTGGAAGACTATGCTCGAGCCGCTTTCTGGTGGCGGGTCGCTGGGGGTGAAGATCTCAATCTGGCTCACTGCTATTGGAAGCTGGGGAACAAATCCATGGCGGTAGCGATCCTGAAGAAATACACGACGGACGACACACGTCATGGGATGGTGATTCGCCTGTGGGCCGAAATGGGAGAAACAGACATCGCACTCAAGATGACCGAGAAGCAAATTCGTGGAGGTGCTTCCGACGTGGGCTATCTGCTGGCGGGAGATATCAACCGGTTGATCGGCAACTACTCCGCAGCCCTGCAGTCGTATCAGAAAGTCCTGGAAGACAAAACGGGCAGCCGGGACCTGCCTAAGAACCAGAACCGGGCTCGGAGCAGCATGGAAGCGATCAAGGTCTTCGATTCGCTGGATCTCAGCCGTGTTCCAGACGGCAAGTACCGGGACAAAGCACTGGGATATGAGGCGGACATCGAAGTTGAAGTCGCTGTCAAAGGGAGCAAGATTGAATCTGTTCAGGTGACTCAGCATCGGGAAAAGCAATACTATTCCGCATTCACAGACACGACACGCCAGATCATCGAGAAGCAGGGAGTCAAAGGCGTCGATGCGACATCCCGCGCGACGATTACTTCCGAGGCGATCATCAATGCAACAGCCAAAGCCCTGGCACGCGGTATCAAGGAATAATTGCGAATGCGTCTCGACCTCTTCCTGCCGTTTTTGAAGAAAGCCAAGAAGGGGTCCGAACCGCCTCGGAATCCGTGGATCATTCGCGCGGCCAGAAAGATTCTGCCAACTTCGTTCTTCGCGAATCAGTCAACCGGCAAGCCCGGATTGATTCGCCGACTCCTGACGAGGATTGGTCCAACCTGGCTTTCGTCTCCGGTCCGTCGATTCATCCAGGGAGTGTGTCTTGTCGCATTCCTGATTCTGTTTTTCTATGTCTGCTGGCCCTATGATGCTCGGCCCGGCGCGAATGAGACTGGCTGGCCCTCCCACCACGCGGACAACTTCCTCGCCAAGGAACGCCTCGATGCCGAAGCTTTTCTCGCGATCGATCCGCTTGTCCCTATCAGCACCGCACTCGCGGGACGAACCTGGGTCTGGTCTCTCTGGTGGTCGGGCCTCATGCTGCTGGTTTGCGTGGCTGTTCCACGCGGATTTTGCGGTTATCTTTGCCCGCTCGGTACGTTGATCGATCTGTTCGATTGGTCGATTGGCAAACGCATCACGCGGTTCCGAGTTCAACATGATGGCTGGTGGGTGCATCTCAAGTATTACGTTCTACTGGCGACCTTGATTTCCGCCTTGTGTGGTGTCCTGGTATCGGGCCTCGTCGCCGCCATTCCCGTGTTGACTCGAGGTCTGCTGTTCACTCTCGCGCCACTGCAAATGGGTGCGATGAAGGGTTGGCATTTGATTCCGCCTATGAATGCGGGCCACTTCCTGTCGATTGCGCTGTTCCTGGCTGTATTGGGACTCGGACTATTGAGACCGCGGTTCTGGTGTCGATACGTCTGCCCGTCGGGTGCCGTCTTCTCAATTGGAAATCTGTTCCGCGTGAGCGAACGCAAAGTGGAATCGACTTGCATCAATTGCAACAAGTGCATTGAGATCTGTCCGTTTGATGCGATCAAAGCCGATTTCACGACCCGTGAAGCGGACTGCACACTGTGTCAGACATGCGGCGGAGTCTGCCCCACGCACGCCATCAAGTTCGTCGAGCGTTGGAACACGACAGAGCTGAAGGTCTTGAACGATCCCCCAACTCACGAGATCCCACTCTCGCGTCGTGCGGCCTTAACGGCGACCGCGGGCGGCGTGGCGCTCTTCGCAGGAATCCACAGCATCTGGGGAGCCAACCTCGCTTCAAAAACCGACGAACAATTACCCGTCCGTCCGCCCGGAACCGTGCCCGAGGCGGACTTTCTCAATCTGTGCATTCGCTGTGGTGAATGTTTCAAGGCGTGTCCGAACAATGTCCTGCAACCGCTGGGATTTGAGCTGGGATTTGAAGGACTCTGGACACCTGCGGTCAAAGCGAATTGGTCCGGCTGCGAACCGAGTTGCAATAACTGCGGCCAGGTTTGCCCGACAGGTGCAATCCGGGCCTTATCGCTGGACGAGAAACGGGTGGCTCGAATGGGACTGGCGGTTGTGAATCCGCAGACCTGCCTCCCGCATGCAGGCCGAGAGGCATGCCAGTTGTGCGTCGACGAATGCAATGCGGCCGGCTATCACGCCATCGACTTCATTCGAGTCGGTACGGAAACGGATGCCGATGGAACACCAATCGAAGAAACCGGCTTTCTGGCCCCTGTCGTGAACCGCGACACTTGCGTCGGCTGTGGTCTATGCCAAACTCGGTGTCACGGAATTAATGTCGAGCAAAAAGGATTACTGACCGACACGGCAATCCTCATTACAACTGAAAATCAGGATCGACTGCATCGCGGTTCCTACAGTGAACTCAGAAAACAAGAGCAAGAAATCCGACAACAAACACTGCAGAAAGAAACCGATGGAGAGAGCGACTATTTACCTGATTTTCTAAAGTAGAGTTTTTCTGACCGCAATCGATTGTGGGGTGCATTCAGAGCGCGGTGGATGCCTTGCAATTCAAGCAGGTAAGCTCGTGGAAGAATGTGTCTTGCTACCGTCCGACACACGGACGCAATGTAACCCGCATCGGTCGATGTGACCGGCGCAGGCAGGCAGGATTATTTTTGGAACTGATCGTTGGAAACGGGAAGTGTCACCACCAACACGCGCTTCGGAGCTCTGCCAACGGTAATGCGCGCCACGGTTTTCTTAGTCGCCGTATCGATCACGGCCACCGAATCGCCAATGCGTTCGCTGATATAGCAATTCTTGCCGTCAGGCGCGAAGCACATCCAGTAGCCGCCGCCTTGCATCACGATGGATTCAATCTGCCGGGGCGGATCGACGGTGATGTCAAAAACGTAGGTTCGGTCGTGGTAGACGTCACACATCCAGAGCTCCTTCTCGTCGGGACGCAGACCAATGCCATGGCTTCGGCTCGACTTGCGCAACAGTTCCGCCGGCACCTCGGCTTCGATACGATGGATCACTTTGCGATCCTTCAGATCTAGCACCTCAAAGCCTATGAGGGTGTCCACATTCGCATAGAGACGTTTCTCGTCCTTCGACAGCACGATTGGCCGGGGAGCATCCGAAGTTGGAATCTCGCCAATCAACTTATGCACCGTCACGTCGGCAATCAACACGTGATAAGAGCCTTTGGGGCCAAGATACATGCGTTTGCCGTCCGCGGAACAAAGGGTGTTGTGTGGTCGTCCACCCGTGGGGATCTTCTTGAGAACTTCAGATTTCACGGTATCGATGACCCACCATGTCGCGTCATCGCACGGGACGTAAACAAGTTTGCCATCAGGCGTGCAGGCCAGTTGGTTGGGACGCGGCCCGATTTTCATCCGATGCGTCACTGTGTCGCTCCTGGGATCGAACCAAACGAGTTCACCTTCCTCGCCAGCGGTGTTCTCAATCGTGAGGAACATTTGGTCGCCCCTTGCCGTTGCCACAAGGCCATGCGGTTGCGGCCCAACCTCGACACGTTTGATGACATTGTTGGTCGCAGTGTCAATGATGTGGATGTCGTTGCCCAGAGAATTTGCGACATACAGTTTCTGGATCGGCAGTCGAGCCGGTTCACCACCGGCAACAAGTGCTGTAAGAAGTGCGATGGTGACAACAGTCATCGAAACGTTTCTCCGACCAAAAGATACAATCTCAATCTACGTTCGGGTTGAAGCCTTGCGTTCACAAAAAACCGCGACTGCGTTGCAGTTGGTTTTTCCGATTAGGGAATGAGCTGCGACCCGCCTTCCGCATTCTAACAGTCCATTAGACGCACGTCACGGAAGTGATCGATCCAATGTTGCGTCGGTTTAAACGTTGTTATCCTGGCCGAAAGGGACCAATTGATCATGACGTGGCGACAGCGGATGTCCAGTGATATTACGCACGCCGGACTGCGTGGACTGATCGAGGTCGCCCCACCTGTTGTCCAACTGTGCAAGTTTCAGTTAGGAAGAGCTCATGTCAAACTTTTCGAAATCTCGCTGCCGATTCATTTGGTCTGCCCGCGCAGTGAGCAGCGCGGGTCTCCGGTAACTTTCAAGATAGCCATCAATGAAATCCGTCCGATTTCCGGCACACATCGGTCGATGTGATCGGTGCGGAGTTCTTGGAGTCGCCGCTTGCCATGAGCACCAACGATTCTTCCACACGTGTTGCTGGGCGAATCTTGCGGACAATCTGTCGGCTTGAACCTGATGTACGTCTAGGAGCAAGATTCGATCTCAAGTCAGTTAATTGCGGTCAAACGGTCCACCTTTGCCAAAATTCGTTTCTTCAGGTTCTCGTCCTTCACGTCCTTGGCCAGCGCGTAGAACCTGTACGGGTACTTGATTGTGTCGCTACTAACAATCTCCCCGATTCGGCGCTTCGCTTGAGTTGACCACTACTTGCGGGATAGGGGAGTTGGTTCCTGATCAGGCTGGGCAGGTGCGCCGTTGTTTCCCTCCCGATTTGCTCGTGCACCTTTGGGTTTGCTTGTGGGTGCCATCCTGGCGCGCCTGAACCGGTGCCGGAGTCGCCTGCAAAAGCACTGGGAGCGACATCGGGAGTTGTGGAAATGAGAAAGCCGGGTGAATTGATCCGACGCGTATTTTTGCGTCACAATGACTCGTGAATGACGGGTAGTCGAACGGTGAACTCGCTCCCCTGGTCCTTGCCCCCACTGGTTGCCGTGACGGTGCCGCCATGCATCTCCACGAGAAACTGAACCACGCCGAGGCCGAAGCTGCCGGTGCCTGGCTCGCGCGACCGGCTAATCCGCGAGAAGATGTCAAAGATCTTTGGCAGGTTTTCGGATGGAATACCAATACCATTGTCCCGTACACTGACCACAACCTCATTGCCGACAAGCTTGGCGGTCACCCAGATCTGGCCGCCTGGAGCCGTGAACTTGGCACTGTTGGACAGCAGGTTCAAAAAGATCTGCTTTAACCGACTCTCGTCCGCGTCCAGTACGATTGGATCAACTGGAAGGTCGGTGATAAGTTCGTGCCCCATCGACTCGATCTTCGGGCGTGCAATCTCGATGATCCTACTCAGTGCTTCGGACAGCAGAATGCGTGACCGCAGTAGCTCAAACTTGGTATCTCTCATTGTCATGTCGATCTGTACCACGAATGTTGAGGTTTCGGTTGGGAACATAGATTTGGTTCTGCACGTAGGGATTATCTTAACACAACGGCAAGTTGCCAACGTGGTTCGCCGCATCGGTCCGACACACCGACGCGCGCAATTGAGGCTTCCCCATTTCGGAGCCTGACAATCACCTCGGCTCCGGATTCCAAACCACTCTTCCTGTGCGATTCACGTATCCGCGTCCCGCACCGTCGCCCCGCGCAGCGTGAAATGTCACCTCCGCGAGTTCGCCCAGGAAGAAATGACCGTAGTCATAGATCGGCGCGATAATAACGTCGCCTTTTTTGTTGATATACCCCCATTTCCTGTCAACTTCGACGCCCGCCAAACCATTGCTGAACGACGACACGCTATGATACTTCGGTTCGATTACGACCGTCCCCGAGCGATTGATGTAGCCCCATTTCGCTCCAAACTTCGCAGCGCAAAGACCCTCGCGAAATGGATGGGCGTCATCGTACTTGGTTTGGATGACGCGATTTCCCGTCTTGTCAATGAACACTGTTTTGCCGTCGACTACGACGGCCGCAATTCCCTCGGAAAAATAATGGGCGCCGTCATAATCCAGAGGAATGACGAATCGGCCCGTCGTGTCGATGAAACCCCATTTCTTGTCAATTGAAACGGCCGCCAAGCCCTCCTCAAAGTCCCACGCTACATCGAACTGAGGATTGATCGCATACTTGCCAGTCTTATCAATGAACCCGACTTGGCGCTTCGGTTCGAATTCAGTTTGAGCAATCGCAGGAGGAGGCGGGTAAGGCATGGTCTTCGCCAGTCCCTCGCGAAATTCACGGCAGTAACAGCCTTCCGGCGCCCACAGCGCGAATTCGCCGGTCTTGTCAATGAATCCACTGTGGTCACCCTGGACCCAAGCCAGACCTTCGTGGAATGGAAAAGCATAGCTGAACCGCGGTTCAATGACGATCTTGCCCGCTTCGTCAATGTAGCCATATTTGCCCTTCAACTTGACTGTGGCAACTTTCTCTGAAAAGTAACTCACTTCTTGAAATTGCGGCTCGATCACCACGCCGCCCGCGACGTCGATAAAACCCCATTTGCCGTTTCGGTCCACCGGAAAGAGTTTGGCTTTCCATTTGTCCGGCGACTCCGCATTGGCTGCGCTGTGGCAGATTACAGCGATGAGCGCCAATCGAATCAGCGTCAACAGAGAATTGATCGCGTTCTTCATGCGATGGTTCTTTGGTTATTGGCGAAAGAAGATAAATTCAACGCAAGGCGCAAAGATAAAGCCACCTGCCGGCCGTTTCTTTGTTGTTCTGCAGTGCAAGTACCCATGATGATCGCACGGTGGGACGGTCTCTGCAATATAGAAGGTGCATCCTGGTTTGCTCGAAAAACAGGATGCACCTTCTATATAAAGCACGCTGGACAGGGCGTGATTCGTCGTCCATTTGCCATCAAAAGAACCCACTTCAACCCTCATCGGTTCCTTTTAGGCACGCTCGCGATTCGATAGGATGATTCAATAGGATGTCCTAAAGCGTCCATAAAGAGACCCAATTACACAAGAGAACGCACCATGTCCCGTCTGACCCTCGCCGGTTGCCTGATTGCAGCTTGTCTGTTCATTCCCAGTCTGACCGCTCAGGAAAAAACTGCGGACAATCCCGCGGCCAAGAAACTCGACCGCGATATCCCGCGGCACAAGGAGTTTCTCAAACGCATTGAGCAAAGTCAGGGCGTGGGCGATGTCGTCTTTCTGGGCGATTCCATCACGCACGGATGGGAAGGTCAAAAAGCCTGGCAGGAGTACTTCGGTGCCTTCAAACCGGTGAACCTCGGCATCAGCGGCGACCAGACGGGTCACGTTCTCTGGCGCATTACCGAAGGTCATGAGCTGGACAGCCTCAAGCCCAAAGCGGCGGTCATTATGATCGGCACCAACAACATTGGTGGTCATACCGCCCCGCAGATCGCCGGCGGCATCGCGGACATCGTCGCGGAACTGAAGCGGCAGAAGCCGGACATTAAGGTTCTGGTACTGGGCGTCTTCCCTCGCGGCAGCTCAGGCGATGCCGACCGGACTTTGGAACAGATCGCCGATGGGATCAAGCCGATCAATGAGGAACTGAAGAAGGAAAAGCCGGATCTCAAACTCTTGAACGCTGCGGTCCGGAAATTGGAACAACAGCGGGGAACGATTCCGGCAGCACAATTGAACAAGAAGGTTGCCGAGATCAATGCCATTATCGCCAAGCTGGATGACGGCAAGACCGTGTTCTACAAGGACATCGGCCATGAGTTTCTAGACCCGAACGGAGGTCTGTCAGGCGAAATCATGCCGGACTA
>JAQGHT010000842.1 GCA_028291565.1 Planctomycetaceae bacterium
CGCATGTCGATGACGCCACCCATTGCGTGCATCACACTGCCAGCACCCAGGAACAGCAAGGCTTTAAAAAAGGCGTGTGTGACCAGATGAAACATCGCACCGGCCACGCCCAGCAGTGTTCCGGTTCCCAGACCCAGGAACATGTAACCCAGCTGACTGACGGTGGAATAGGCGAGGACTCGCTTCAAGTCGGTCTGAGTTAATCCAATCAGCGCCGCAATCAGCGCCGTCACACCACCAATGACCGAGACAAACAACTGAGCATTCGGGGCCAGCATGAACAGGTTGGTGCAGCGGGCGACCATATAGACGCCCGCGGTAACCATGGTCGCCGCGTGAATCAGCGCACTGACCGGAGTCGGGCCTTCCATCGCGTCCGGCAACCAGACCATGAGCGGAAACTGAGCACTCTTGCCGATCGCACCCATGAAGAGGCACAGGCAGATGGTTTCCAGCAACCATGGATTCGAATCGTATGTTTCGCGGAGCAATTTTGTGTTGAAGATCGTGTCGGAATAATCAACCGATCCGAAATTTGTCCATAACAGAAAAATGCCAATGGCAAAGCCAAAGTCGCCGATGCGATTGACCAGGAACGCTTTCATACCGGCTGCCGACGCCGCCGGTTTTTCGTACCAGAAACCAATCAACAGATAGCTGCAGAGTCCGACCGCTTCCCAGAACATGAACAGTTGCAGGAAGCTGCCCGACAGGACCAGCATGATCATCGAAAAGACGAACAGCGACACGCAGGCGAAAAAGCGGGGGTATCCCGGGTCGTGGTGCATATAGCCACCGGCATACACGGCCACCAATGTTGCAACAAAGGTCAGCATGGAAAGCATGATCGCCGACAGCGAATCCAGATGCAGCGTGATACCGATCTCAAGTGCTTTGGTGTCGACTGAAGCGGGAATACTCATCCATTGATAGAGTTCCACCGTGTGAAATCCCGCCGGCATCGTTGCCGTGGATGTTACGGCGGACAACGCGCTGAGCGCGAAGAAACACGCCCCGCCATTGCCGAGGATGGTGACCCAGTGGCTCTTCTCTCCGAGGACTTTCGGGCCCAGGATGACGATGATCAGGCAGGCCACCAGCGGGCACAGCGGGATCATTGTGATAATGAAATCAATCATGCGACACCTCGACCGGTTCGTGGCGCTGTTCTTCGATGGCTTCGTGAATCGAACGGTGCGGCGTCACCATGCCTTTCTGGCCTGGCAACAACCCCGACTTCGTCAGAACCGGACCGAGAACTTCAGGTTCGAGAACCTCGGGTTCAAAGTCATCGGTGACTGGCGGCTGGTCGGCTTCTCGCAGATCCTGCCACAATGAAACATCCAGCGACTCGTTCCGGCGGAACAAGACGACAATCAAGGCGAGGGCCACCGCCGCTTCCGCTCCGGCTAATGCCAGGCTGAAGACAGTGAAGACCTGCCCGCCCCAGCTTCCGTGATAAGTACTGAATCCCACGAGAGTCAAAGCGACTCCCTGGAGCATCATCTCCGCGCACAGGAACATCACGATCAAATTCCGCCGGGTCAGAAAACCGACCAGGCCGAGCGTGAAAAGGATCGCTCCGACGCCGAGATAGTTGTTAAGAAGACTTGTATCGCCCATAAGAGGTCCGCGGTGGTAAGCTCTAAGGTCTAAGATTCGAAGGTCTAAGACTCTATTGGCTGAAGCTTTCTTGTGTTGTTATTGGAAAGTTGCAATTTCAGGGGAGCAGGAGGTCACTTCGGCTTTTCATTGCCAATCTTGCTTTAACTCGAAGTGCTTTCCCTTTTTCGATTCGCGATCAAGACGGCGCCGACAACTGCGACTAACAGCAGCATGGCGATGATTTCGACACTGACGTAATGTTCGAGAAAAAGCGTTCGACCGAGGCTATCGACGTGCGGCTTGGTCAAGTCAATTCGAGATTCCGGCTGGGTTGCCAGGTAATGGGCCACGATTTCGGGTCTTGGTAAGGCATCTGACTGGCCAAGTTCCCGCGTCTCCAGCGGCGCGGCTTCAACTGTTGCTGAGTAGTGCAATGTTCCCAGCAATGTCCAACACAGAATAACACCCGCAGTACAGCTGAGAAATGGTTCGCGGCTGTAATTGTCATACCGCGCTGAACCTCGCGGTTGGGCCAGCATGATGACGAACAGGAACGTGACAATGATCGCACCCGCATAAATGATGACGGTTGCAGCTGACAGGAACTCGGCGCCTTGGAGCAGGAATAAACCTGAATTTGCCAACAGTACAAGGGCGAACCAGAGCGCAGAAATGACTGGGTTACGAGCGGAAATCATGGCGATGGCTGATGCAATTGTCACGGTTGCCAAAGCGTAGAACGTCAAGTCATTCGTCGTGTTTGCTAATCGTGCTCCAAAAGCCCAGGCCATCAGCGCGACGCCGATCGTTGCCATGGCTGCGCCAAGGACCTTCCAGACCGGTCCGGTCATCACACCGCGGCCACGGGGCAGCAGCAAATACCACCCACCGATTCCCGACAGGGCAACAATCAGCAGCGTTTCCAATGTCAATTCAAACTGGCCCATGCGTTAGGCTCCCTGTCCGGCGGCGGCATGACCACTGCGGCTTTTCATCGGTTCCTGACTGATCGTCTGGTCGTAGACGGATAGGAGCTTTTCCTTGTCGAAGATCATTTCTTCGCGGCTGGCGCCCGTCAGATCGAACAGGCTCGTCAATTCGATGGCATCCACCGGACACGCTTCTTCGCACATGCCGCAGAAAATGCAACGTAGTTCGTCGATCACGAAGCTTTGTGGATATTTCTCACGATCTTCCCAAGGAGCTTCGGCACCAACGATGTCGATACAGTGTGCGGGACAGGCCGTGGCACACATGAAGCAGGCTACGCATTTCACCCGGCCTTGCTCGTCCTTATTCAGACGATGCACGCCGCGGTAGATCAGCGGATTCCCGAACGTTGGCCGTTCTTCGGGGAATTGCACGGTATAAACGTCGCCCTTGACCACTTTGAAAAAGTGGCCGAGCGTGATCGACAAACCATCAATGATGGGTGTCAAATACATCCGTCCGGTCCAGCCCAGTTTGGGCTCTTCCAACCAGACAATATTGGGATCGTTGGCTTGCACAGTTGTGCTCCAAATGTGTTTTTTATGTCACGTGTAACGTAGGATGGACATTCCTGTCCGTCTTCCGCGACTTTGTCAGGTCTTGACAGCTTCGAGGTTAACAACTTGCGAAAATGAAGTTGGCAACAATCTTTGTATTCTTATTATTGAAGCACATGCCAGCGGCTTATGCTACGTTGTTATGTCTTGGCCAGCCCGCTGTTCTGGCTCGTTGGTACTGTAACTCGCAAGATTCCCCAGGCGAAGCAACCCGCGACAACGGCCCACGAAACGAGCGCCTTCATCAGGTAAGCATCTTGAGCCAGAAATTCTTGTGAAATCGCGGTCGCCAACAGGTTGACCAATCCCAGGGGAATCATGATCTTCCAGCCGATGGACATCAATTGGTCATAGCGGAATCGTGGGAAACTCCAGCGAACCCACATGAAGAAGAAGACCAGCAGCAGGACTTTGGTTTGCAGGACTGCGATACGAATGATCGCTCCGATAAAC
>JAQGHT010000846.1 GCA_028291565.1 Planctomycetaceae bacterium
GAGTGGAGCGCTGATTGGCGAGCTAAAACAAATGATTCGAGAAATTCCTCAACGCTCATGTCTGGTTTGCTCCTCTGCCGCCGCGACCAAACAGCGTTCTGATGATTGAGCGTGCTCTCGCGGTGGCAGAGGAGCAAACCAGACCACACGTTGAGTCGGCATTTATCGGGGGATTTGACTAGCCTGCCAGTCAGCGTTCCACCGGACCCAGAGGGTGCCCCGGGTCGGTGGTGACGAAGTGCCACAGAAACAGCGCAAATTTAAAAGCTCCCGCCGAGCTATTGCTCGCCTTATGCGCGTCGGGAGCTTCACCCATCTCCTAATACGACAATAATTACTTTGAGGGAGCCGCGTCGGCTGCCTGGCATGCGTCTCGCATTCCCGCCTGCATCTGCTCGGGTGTCAGATCTTTCAGATGGGTGGCGAGCGACCATTTGTGGCCAAAGGGATCCACTACGACGCCATAGCGGTCACCCCAGAACATGTCCATCGCCGGCATAATCACGGTGGCCCCCGCTTCCTGTGCGCGCTTGATCGCCTCGTCGCAGTTGTTCACATACCGGTGGAGTGTTACTGGAGTTCCTTTCAGGCTTGTCGGAGACTGTGACTTGCCGCCGCAGTATTCCGGAAAATCATCGGCAAGAAACAAGAAGCCGTTGCCAATCCGCAGTGCGGCATGCATGACTCTCTGGCCGTCCGGTGCGGGCAATCGATGCATTTCCTCTGCACCGAAGGCCTTCTTGTAAAACTCGATCGCTTCGGAACAGCGATCGCAAACCAGATGTGGAATCAGGTTGTCGGTCTCACAGGGGATCGTGTGTGTATTCTCACTCATCATTAGTTCCTTGTTCATCTGTCGTTGAAATCAAAAAGTACTATCGCGATACTTTCGCTTCGGACTATCTCAGGACGCATCGCGGGCCTGCTCGAGCTTGCTGATATCGATTTTCGACATCGTCATCATCGCCTGCATGACACGGCCTGATTTTTGCGGATCAGGATCCGACAATAAAGCGGGCAAAACGGAGGGAACAATCTGCCAGGACAGGCCAAATTGGTCTTTTAACCAGCCACATTGGCTCGGAACACCTCCGGCAGACAGTTTTTCCCAATAGAAATCGACTTCATCCTGTGATTTGCAATCAACCACAAACGAAATCGCTTCGGTAAACTTGAAATGAGGTCCACCATTCAGAGCGACAAACGGTTGTCCCTGCAGCTGAAACGCCACAGTCATCGCTGATCCCGCGGGGCCGGGGCCCCCTGCACCGTACCGGACCACCCTATCAATTTTCGAGTTCGGAAAAATCGAAACATAAAACGTGGCTGCTTCTTCGGCTTGATGATCAAACCACAAGAAGGGCTTAATGGGGACGTTGGGCACGGTTTTCTCCTGAAATCAGAATCCATTCACAAGGGTGAATCACTGCAACTACCCCTGCGTCGAACGAGAACGGGGCAAATCGACATGCAGCTGGCGAAAAAAACAAAAGACTGGAAAACGTTGGCGCGCTGATACCGCCGCCCGATTCAAATTGGCCCCGATGCGTCGGTGATGACAGATCGGATCAGCCTGATGGGTCGGATGCTAACGAACTGGTGAATCCGCCAAATTTAGGATGTGGTCTATTCCTGGCTGCGATTGTAACGCCAGCACCTGTTGAGAAAAGGGCTGACCGCGGCGCGCTCTGCCGTGCCCGATTACTTCTTGAATTTTTCATGACAGGCAGCGCAACTGTAAGTTGTGGTTACCAAAAAGCCCTTCCAGGCAGCCACATTGTCCTGCTGTTCTCGAAATTTCAAGAACCCTTTTTTGAAGTCCCGGGCGAAGCGTCTCCAGGTCTCAATGCCTCGCTGGTCCTTCAATCCGGGGTCAATTGTCTCCAGGACGGTTCCCAAGCCGATCAGAATGTTGATCTGAAGCAGAGTTTCGCCATCGAGTGACTGTGTGTCTTCCTTGCCCGTCTTGATGAAATCGCTCAGTTTCTTGAATCGGATTTTGACTTCCGCCATGACAGTCCGCACATCGATCAGTTTCTGCCAATCGTATTCGATCGTGCTGTTCGATTGGATTTCCATTTTCAACGCATTCCAAGTCGTCATGACTTCGCGGGCATCCGCAACGGTTTCGGCCTCTGCCAGCTCTAGCGCGATATCACGAACTGCTGCTGCGTGTTTTTTCAGCTGACTGTCTGAAATTTGCTCAACAGCCAACTGTGCGAACACCGCGGCGATCCTGGCCCGTTGAGCCGTGGTTTTCCTGGAGAATTTGCTTGCATCCGCCAAGTCCGCGCTCACCAACGATTTCTGGACGTCGACGACGTGAAACAGATCCGTGGTTTGTATCGATTGAACCTTATCCGAGCCAATCTCTTTCGAATTCGCACTATCGGACTTTTTACTCCCCTTGTTCGATGACTTGCCAGATTTCTTGTCCGACTTTTCTGCGGAGTCCGATGCTTTCGTTTGATCACTGTTACCCTTTTGCTCATCCGCTCCGGCAGATGCAAATACAGCAAGGGCCAATAATAAACTGGCGGAGAACAACCACATTCTTGAAAACATGTTCAGAGCCTGATTTCTTGGGCGAGAATTGAGTTGGTCGCAGGGGGTACAGCAGTTTAACCTGACAACTACCTCGTTTCCGAAGCCCACCTGACGTGAGTCAAACGCGAACGGCCCGGAGCGCCTATTCTATCGCTTAATTTCGGCTGTGCGCCTACTTAGCGCGATCCGGATGATCGTGCCGGTCACTTTTGCCTGTCCCATGACGGCGGGAGCGGAATTCGGATTTGAATCCTGGATGAGTGTTCGTCACAATGGTGCGAAGTTTTGGCTGCAGCGTTGTTTGGCGTCACGCGCAATGATTGCCAATGCGGCATTAGCCGGGTGGCAGGAAATCATCGTTGAAATAGGAGGCCGGGCAAGATGGCGCGGATTCTGGTCGTGGACGATTCGCCGGTGGACGGACGACTGGCGGGAAGATTGCTCGAAAAGGGACTCGAGGCCGAAGTAGCCTATGCCGAAAATGGCAAAGTGGCGCTCGAACAGATTGCTCGGCGAATGCCAGATCTGGTTCTCACCGACATGCAGATGCCGGAACTCGACGGCTTGCAGCTGGTGGAAGCGTTGAAAAAACAGTATCCGGCATTGCCCGTGATTCTGATGACGGCTGCCGGCAGCGAGGAAGTGGCAGTACAGGCGCTGGCGTTGGGGGCTTCCAGCTATGTTCCCAAACGACTGCTGGCCAAAGAGTTGGTCGAAGTCGCCGAACGCATGTTGACGATGTCGCGAGAACAGCAGGCGCAATATTCGGTTCTGGACCGGCAACAGCGCTGGGAGGCGGACTTCGTCCTGGAGAATAATCTCGAATTGATCCTTTCGCTGTCGGAATTGCTGAAGAACAGCTTCAGGCAGATGAAGATCTGTGATCCGTCAGAGGCGCTGCGGGTCGGCATCTCCCTCGAAGAAGCATTGCTGAATGCCTATTACCACGGCAATTTGGAAGTCTCGTCCAAACTGCGTGAAGAGGACTTCCAATCGTACTACGATCTGGCGGCGGCCCGTACCAAGATGTCTCCTTATCGGGAGCGGCGGATCTATGTCACGGCCAAACTGACACCGGAAGAGGGGACATTCGTCATCCGCGACGACGGGCCGGGATTCGATCCCAGTAGTTTACCCGATCCGACTGATCCCGAGTATTTGGAGCGGCCTCACGGTCGCGGACTGATGCTCATGCGGACATTCATGAATGAGATCTGTTATAACGCGAAGGGGAATGAAGTCCGTCTCGTGAAGCGTCCTGGTTCGGTCGAATTGTCGGAGTGATTTATGTCCATCGGCATCGTCACATTTGACGAACAATTGCACATCCAAACCTTTAACAACGCCGCGACGCGGATGTTTTGCCTGTCGTCCGGGGGAACTCGTGGAAACAGTCTGGCGTCACTGTTGTCGCCCGAATCACTACCTGCGTTGAAAGAATATGTTCGATTGCAGGTACCCCGGTTCCACCAGGGACGGATGGCCGATCTGGACGATGGCCCCGTGCTGGAGTCCGAGGTCGTGGGATGGCGTTCCACTGGTGACACGTTTCCCATGTCACTGACTGTCAGTCTTGTTCGCGGCGGGGAAAATCCGCAGTTCACCGCCATCGTACGGGATCTGACCGAAGATAAACGGATTGAAGCCGCGTTGAAAATGGAACGCTTCCTGTTTCAAACGCTGACCGGAAGCTTGCCCCATGCCATTTATTTTAAAGATCGAGAAAGCCGGTTCATTCGAATTAACCGATCGCTCACCCAGGCGTTTGGGTTAGCGGATCCTGAACAAGCGGTCGGCAAGACCGATGCGGACTTCTTCGCTCCTGTGTACGCCGCACGCAGTTTGCGTGACGAACTGGAATTAATGCGAACCGGAGAGCCCATTCTGAGCCGCGAAGAACAGGAGATTTGGCCGGACGGCCGTGAAACATGGGTTTCGAGCACCAAAATGCAGCTCAAAGATGACGACGGCAACGTTGTGGGCACGTTTGGCATATCTCGAGAAATTACCGACATCATGCGGGCACGTTTCGAGACGCAGAAAGCCAGAGAAGCCGCCGAATCAGCCAGCAAAGCTAAGAGCGAATTTCTGGCCAACGTGAGCCACGAAATCCGAACTCCCATGAATGGCATCATCGGGATGACCGACCTGGCCCTCGAAACGGAACTCAAGCCGGAACAGCGCGAGTATCTGACGCTGGTCAAACTCTCGGCCGATTCACTCTTGCACGTCATCAACGACATCCTGGACTTCTCCAAGATCGAAGCGGGGAAGCTCGAGCTCGACATCGACGAAATGCCGTTGCGGGACAGCTTGGGCGAGACGTTGCGGACGCTGTCGCAACGGGCCGATAATAAGGGGCTGGAACTCGCCGCACACATCGCCGCGAATGTCCCCGACAAGGTGCTGGGCGACAAGGCACGGCTACGGCAGATCATCGTGAACTTGATTGGCAATGCGATCAAGTTCACGGAACGGGGCGAAATTGTCGTCGAAGTGACTTTGGGAGAGCCGAAGTCTCAGATGAACACCGGCGAGGTCAGTGTGCTCTCGGCGCCAGACTTAACTCAACCCGCGTCTGAGTCTGAAATGCCCAGAGAGATTGAGCTGCATTTCGCCGTGCGAGACACGGGCATCGGCATTCCCGCGAACAAACTCGAGGCCATTTTTAACGAATTCGAACAGGCGGACGGCTCGACCGCCCGTAAATACGGCGGCACCGGACTTGGCTTGGCGATTTCCAGACGGCTGGTCGAACTGATGGACGGACGCATCTGGGTCGAAAGCGAATTGGGACGGGGCAGCACGTTTCGGTTCATTGTGCGGTTCGGCGTTTCGCAGCCTGAAATCCGCGAAGACCTTGAACGCCCTACTGTACATCTGGAAGGACTGCGGACATTGATCGTGGACGACAATGCCACGAATCGAAAAATCCTTCAGGAACTGCTGACGAACTGGCGCATGGTGCCGACTCTTGTCTCCAATGCCAAAGCAGCACTTCAGCTGCTGGATTCCGCCAACATTGCGGGTGAGCCGTATTCGCTTATTTTGCTGGATGCCCAGATGCCGGACATGGGGGGATTCGCACTGGCGGAACGAATTCGCGGACAGCCAGAGTTACTTGGTTCGACGATGATGATGCTCACGTCGGGCAGTCAATTGGGCGATGTGGCCCGCTGTCGCGAACTGGGGATCGCCGGTTATTTGGTCAAGCCAATTACGCAATCAGATCTGTATGACAAGATCGTCCAAGTCCTGACGGGGGAAATTCGGACTGTTGCAGAGACGACGTCAAAATCCGAAACGGCCACTCCCGCTGGACCATCAGTCACCCCATTGAGGATCCTGGTGGCGGAAGACAATCCCGTCAACCAAAAACTGATCATCAAGTTGCTTGAGAAAGGCCGGCATGACATCACGCTGGCATACAATGGCATTGCGGCCCTGCACGAGCTCAAGCACGGAAGCTTTGATGTGGTCCTGATGGATGTGCAAATGCCTGAAATGGGCGGTTTCGAGACAACTGCCGAGATCCGCCGCCGAGAGCAGGAAACCGGAGGGCACATTCCGGTCATCGCAATGACCGCACATGCCATGCAGGGAGATCGTGAACGCTGCCTGGCGGCCGGTATGGACGATTACATCTCGAAACCGATCCAATTGAACGAATTGGTCGCCGTGCTGGCCAGGGTGGCGGCCGCCGCATCGATCGACCTGACCGAGTTGATTGGCGATGCGACGGAAATTGTTGGATCTGAATCATCCGCAGTCAAATCTCTGCAGGGAATCATCAACTGGCGCTCGGCCCTCGAGTCTGTAGGAAACGATCTCGAATTGTTGCAAGAGATCTTGTTGGTCGTTCTGGAGGAAGTTCCCAAGTGGCTGCACGCACTTCGGCAGGCGGTCCAGCAATCTGATGCCACCCTTCTCAAACGAACGGCTCATACGGTGAAAGGCTCACTGAGCCAGGTGGGTGCGGAATCGGCCGCGTCGATCGCAGAACGCCTGGAGGCAATGGGAACGAAGCACGAGTTGACCCATGCTGCGGCGACCTTGCTCGAACTGGAAGTGGATCTGGAAGAAAGAGTCTGTCCGGCATTAGAACGCCGTGAAGGGTTGTCGTAGAACTCGATCGCCGAACGAGAGTTTGCAACCGCATCGCATCGCTTGCCAGGACGCTTGAATGACCGACTCCTTCCACGTGGGACAGCCAAGTCAAACACCTGACACGGCAACTCAATAGCCTGCTGGATGGGAAGCCCCAAAAATAGGAGAATTCCAGTCCAGATGGTTGACGTGATCCATACCGTCGGGCGTTAGGATCTCGCTTTTCAGTTGTTGGTTTGAGTGGGGAACGCCCAACGGAAATCCCATGCTCGCCAGTATAATGCAACGGCCGCATGCAACCGGTCCGCAATGAAGTTGACTTCCCGAAGCTATCTCTCTCGAATGGCGGTCAATTTATCGCGAGTCATGAGGTAAAGTACGTCATTAGCGAAGACAGGACCAGACTCGAGGACAAAGTCCAATTCATATTCTGCTAATACTTTTTTCTGGCGCGCCAGTTCGAAAATACAGAAGGTTGATTCAGCGCCGGCATAGACCTTGTTTCCGACAATTAATGGGGACGACATCGGGTATGACATGAAATCGTGAGTCCAAATTCCTTTGCCTGTCTTTGCATCGACGCAGTGCAGGACACCAGAAGTATCGGCCGCGAATACAAGTCCCGAGTGAATCACAACACTTGATAAAGCCGCGTGCATCAGATCTGGCGTCCGATTGTTTGCACCGAGGTACTCCCAAAACAGACCCGAGGCGGGGTTCGGACTCACTTTGCCATTACTGTCGATGATCTCGCTGCTGATGTCACCGCGCTTCGTTGGGTCAATGCAGCACAGCCGTCCTGGGACTTCCCCCAGTTCATAATGCACGCCAGTGGCAAAATAGACCCGTCCATCGTGAGATACGGGCATCGCGACAATATTATTTCCCTTGAAAGGCATCCTCTTAACTTGCGGGAGTGTCTTGAGGTTGAAATCAAACTTCCATAGTACCTCGCCTGTCAGCGCATCGAAACCTCGCATCCAGCCATCGCCCTGCCCCATGATCACTTGGGGATTTCCACTGACTTGCATCACCAGCGGGCTGCCATGTTGCACATCGATCAGGTTATTGCCCGGCGAGCTATCTTTCCATTTGACCTTGCCATCCATTTTCTGGAAGCAAATCAGACTGGGGGCATTGGGAGCCGGTACATTTTTGAATCCTTTGGAATTTGTGGTATTGACGTAGATCAAATCCTGATACCCTGCCACCGAGCAGTGTGACGCATTGCTCTGAATCATGACCGCCCGTGGCACAACTCCGAATTCGGCTCGTATGTCCACCTTCCAGACGACCTTCGGTTTCCCGGTCCTTGTCAGGAGCGGGCCAATATCCAGGCAAATGACCTCGCAACGATTATTGCAAAACCACAATCGGTCTTGCTCAATTAGCGGGGATCCGCACTGTGAGGCCCCTGGCCAATCCAACAAATATTCAGCTCGCGGGAGACGCGGCGAGGCATATTGATATAGCACTTTGCCAGTTTTCTCGTCGAGGCACATCAAGACTCCCGCATCGGTGCCGTAATCAAACTTTCCTC
>JAQGHT010000849.1 GCA_028291565.1 Planctomycetaceae bacterium
AAATCTGTGTTTCATCTGTGTGAATCTGTGGCTAAAACTTCTTTTTCCGCTGACGTTGCAAAAGGGTTAATGGCGTAGGGTGGCACTGACGAAATGGCGCGTTGGGAAAGTAGAAGACTTGGCGCAAAAGGTCTCACATCAAAAGGGCTATGTCTTGGAAGGTGGCCTGAATGAGGACGAATTCGGGTGCCACTGGCTGTGCCAGTTCTGAGCGTGCGTCAATGTTCCGAGCGGGCTTTTTTTTTGACTTGAAATCGTAGCTGGCTCCGCCCTCGGCCGTCGCTTCTTCACACCATGCGGTAAATGAAAGCACTCGAAACATCGAAACTGATTTCACTGACACTGTTTATCTGTGTTCTTGCTACCACCAAGAACTCAGACGGCCGAGGACGGCCATCCTACATGATTTCTCTTGCGTTCTTACTGAGTCAGTTACTATTTCCACGCTGGGGAACCAGTTAAAGCGCGAGTGAAGATCGCACCGTGATAGCCGTGCTCCGGCTTCGGATAGAGCGCGATGTAATAGGGCGCTCTGCCGCCCCAACGTTCTCCCTTGACCTTGTGCTCAGCGAAACCCTTTTCGGTGTAGGCCCAAATTGTCCCCGCTTCGTATTTCAAGTTGAAAGTCACGATCGAGTCCAGCGTCTTGCCGAGTTCGAAAGCCGCTGGACGATACTTCTTATCCCAGCTCGTGCCTTCAACAATACTCGCGTGAACTCCGCCGCTCAGGATGACCAGTTTCGAATTTGGGAACTTCTTCGCACACTGAGCGAGATTCTTCGCCATCGCCGTGTCTCTCTCCTGAGGTGTCGTCGCGAAAAACGAGTCGAAGCAGCAGACTGCCGCCTTCTTTTCGGCACGAAGCTGGGACAGCAGTTTGACCATCGCTTCACTCGACCTCCCATCCTTGAGCTCGCTCTTGAAAAATGGAGTGGACCGCAGAATAGAATCATCACCACTCGCCAGGTAGCGGTCGATCGCGCGCTGCTCTGTACTGGGAATCTCCAGCGCTACGACCGGCGGTTCCGCATGGTGCCGCGACACCATTTTCACTAATCCCAGGAAGAGTTGCGGCGCTTCACTTGAGCCGTGCATCTCACCGAACCAGACGACTCGTTTCTCCGCGACGAGCACATAGGCTTCCGCTGGAAACTCATCCAACTTTTCGAACGGGATCTCTGCCGCCGACACCGGGGGCGTGGCCGCCGAGCAAATCGGCAGCAGAAACAACACATACATCAAAAGGCGTGACATCATGGTTGAATTCCAACGGGACGGGAATGATGAAGTTCATGATTCCCAGAATCCCGACTATTCCCATCGGGCTGTGGTTCTTTGCACAACTTCTTCATGCCGCTAGGTATCCTTGCGTGATTCTGGGGCGCGCGATTTGTCGTGCCACTGCTTTGGGATTGTACTCAATCCTCAAGCAGTGCGACCTCGAGCTTGTGTTTGCACTGCTTCCGTTGAGTACAACGGCAAGCAGTGGCACGATCCTCCGATCACAAACCGGCAGATCCAAGGTCGAACCTCTCTAGCGTGGCAGGTATTTGTCGGTCGACGGCTTAGGGTCGATAATCGCATCGGCCTCGGGCATGCCCAATGCCAGGCGTTTTTCGGCATCCCAAACGATTGGCTTCTGCATCCTCAGTGCCAGCACACCCAGCATGCCGACTTCGGTAATCCGGGCTCCGATTTCGAATGGCGAATACGACTTCGCGTCGCCGGCACAGGCCAGCACCCACTCAAACATGTGCGAGTTATTCACCTGGCTCCAGCGAGGACGCTCCCCTTTTGCTGCGCGTTTGGGATCCCATTTCAGGACTTCGGTATCGATCCGCGGCTGAGTCTTCGCGATCTTGGCGATCTCAGGTTGATTGGCTCCCTGGAAACCACTCATCCCCTTCAAACGCACATTGCAGTCGGTATTCCAAAGCCCGGCAGAAAGAGTTCCTTCGCTGCCAACAATCAAACAACCCGTTGAACCGACCGGGCCCTGGGTGATATGTTCAGGTGGCACCTGATTGTCCCCGGAGTAGAAGACCAGTTTGACCGGTCCTCGTTTTCCCTTGGCGGCAAAGTCAAACGTCACGGTACACCGAGTCGGAAATGACTCGTGTCCCAGGTTGTCCCCCGTCGATTCGATGCGAGTTGGAGCGTCGAGTTCCAATGCCCGGTAGGCAAGCTGAAAACCATGACAGCAAAAGTCGGCGATCGAACCTCCGCCGAAATCGTACCAGCCGCGCCATTTACCCGGATGATAGATTCCGTTGGCGTAAGGACGCGCGGGCGCTGCGCCCAACCAGAAATTCCAATCGAGTCCCTCGGGAATCGGGTCGCCCGCGGCCGGTCGATCGACACCGTTGGGCCACCCATGAGCGGGATGCCAAACATGCACCTCGGTGATGTTGCCGAGCAGGCCGGATTGAATGACCTCAAAACTCCTTCGAAAGCCCTCGGTGGAGCAGCCCTGATTTCCCGTCTGGGTCGCCAGCTTGGGGTGACTCGTCGCCAACCTTTCCAAGGCGCGGCATTCCGCGACGGAATGGGCCAGCGGTTTCTCACAATAGACATGTTTGCCGGCCTGCAACGCAGCTTTGCAAATGGGCACATGCCAATGGTCCGGCGTGCCGATGATCACCGCGTCAACGCCCGTCTCCTTATCGAGCAACTCGCGATAATCGTGATACGACTTGGCGTTGGTCAACCCTTTGACTTGCAGCGCACTGTCAAGTTGCCGCTGATCAACATCGCAGATGGCGACGATTCGCTGATCGATTTTGGCGAGCTCCGGGATCAGGTATCCACGCATCTGGCCCCCCATCCCAATACACGCAAACGACAATCGCTCGTTAGGTGACTGCCCCATCAATATTCCTGACGGCAGTATTGTGGGCAGCCCGACCCCAATCGCAGCGGCAGACTGGATAAATTGACGACGAGAAAGTTTTTTGAGAGGCATGATAAAGTTTGCTTCTTTGCGCATTGACACCGCGCACGATTAAGAATGAAACGACTAAGGACCGAGGAATTATTTACTGTCCGAACTATTGACAATTCGTTGTTGAACCACGGATCACACGGAATACACGGATGAATTCAAATGAGCGACGTAAACATGCACATTCGCCAAGGAATTCAATTGTTCTATCTGTGTAATCCGTGTAACCCGTGGTTAAGTTGCGATAAATAGCGACTGCACTAATACAATTAAATTACCTGACAGTAAATACGTCGCCAATCGTAAGGCGCAGTAACGAAACAAGTTGATCAAGTTGTTTTGCTGTGTCTATTCGGTGATCGAGAGACTTTCAGTCATTTTGTAACACTAATTACCGCTAATTTACGCTAATCAGGATTCGATCCCGCAAGGGTCGTCAGATAACGCAATTGCGACTTTCCTT
>JAQGHT010000867.1 GCA_028291565.1 Planctomycetaceae bacterium
GCAGCGGAATTAGCGGAATTTTCCTGGGTCATACCGTGAACAACATTCTATACACTTACAACCGAAGTACGATCACGATCAAGCCCGAGAATTTCATTTCTCCGGCCAAACGTCGCACCGTCGTTCAGCAATTCTAAGAAGCGATCAGGACCTTTCCGTCCGACATCAATGACGTTTTCACTTCGAGATGATCTACCGGAGACCACTAAATGCAAATCGATTTGAATTTGTCACTGCCAGGACTGCCGTGTTCAATTGACACTGACTCGATGGGATCGCAAAATCTTCTGGTGGAACAGATTCGTTCCGCTTTGCATCGAGCCGGGTATATTCATTTACGGCATCTGAATGTTCGCGTTGATGGCCGCAATGTACGGATGGATGGACGACTTCCCAGTTACTTTCTGAAACAGATTGCGCAGCAGACTGTGTTGAAGATACCCGGGGTCTGCGTCTTTTGCGATGAGATCAACGTCGTGAACTGAGTCACACAAAACGGAACATGAGCGGTCCAACCTTGCGACTTTCGTTGGATCTTTGACTTCCAGTCATCGAATTAGCAACACAGGTATTAACGTGATTCATCCGGAAAACATCGACTTACTGATTGTGGAAGACGACGAGGACTACCGAAAGACGGTGGTCCGCTGGTTCATCCGACGGGGTTACCGTGTTCAAGACGCTTCAACGGCCGAGGAGGCTTTGGATCGTTGCCAGCGGCAACAGTTTCACGTCGGAGTGTTCGATCTGCGCATGCCTGGTAAGTCCGGGCTGGAATTACTGCAGCAGATCAAGGCGAGCAGTTCGGAAACCGAAGTCATCTTGCTGACTGGTGAAGGAACGATCGAAACCGCGGTTGACGCGATGAAACTCGGGGCGCTCGATTATCTGCTGAAGCCGTTTCCATTAGCGGAGCTGGAAGGAGCGGTTCAGCGTGCGGCGGAAACCAGCACCTTGCGCAAGGAAAATCGCCAGTTAAAGGCACTCCTGCAACGGTCGCAAGGTCAATTGGATATGATTGGCCGTTCCCCTCCGATGTTAGAGGTTTTCCGTCTGATTGAACGGGCGGGACCAACCGACAAAGCCATTCTGATTCAAGGCGAAAGTGGTACCGGCAAGGAATTGGTCGCCCGAGCGCTGCAAAAAGTGAGCCTGCGGGCAGATAAACCCTATGTCGTCATCAATTGTGCCGCGTTGCCGGAAAACTTGCTGGAAAGCGAACTTTTCGGTCACGAAAAGGGCGCATTCACCGGGGCGGTGACTGAGAAACAAGGGTTGTTTGAAGTGGCCGACGGCGGCACATTGTTCATCGATGAGATCGGTGAACTGGCAGGCGCTCTACAGGCCAAAATGTTGAGGGTACTGCAGGACGGTTCAATGCGCCGAGTTGGCTCGCTGAAGGAGCGCCGCGTGAATGTGCGCATTCTCGCCGCCACCAATCGTAAACTCGAAGACGAGGTCAAGGCGGGACGATTCCGCGAAGATCTGTATTATCGCATTAATGTCCTGTCGCTTGAGTTGCCACCAGTCAGGAAACGGGGCGACGATGTCCGCTTATTGGTCGAACACTTCTTGGGGACAGAATGGAAGATTGAGCCTGAAGCGTTGAAAGCGATTTGCAAATACAACTGGCCCGGCAATGTTCGTCAATTGATCAATGCCATCGATCGAGGGAAGATTCTCGCGGATGACCATTTCATTCGCTTGGATGATTTGCCGCACGAAGTGGCCGACGCGCTCGCAATAGAAGCTGCACATGTCCCAGCATCCGACGACGATCTCGCCACAGTGGAACGTGCGCACGTTTTGGAGATTTTAAAACGGGAACGCGGCAACAAATCGTGTGCAGCACGTGCTCTGGGTGTGAATCGCCGGTCGCTGTACCGGTTGTTGGAGAAGTACAACATTGATCCCGCGAATCCGAGCTGATCATAAATCGTCTCGCGGTAACAGCAAGACGATTTCGGCCCCTGGACAATCGGACTGATTCACACTGATTTGTCCGCCATGGGCTTCCATGATCCGCTTGACGATCGCCATACCAAGGCCGGTCCCCCGGGTCTTTGTGGTATAAAATGGTTCGAAAATCCGGGCTGCCTGTTCAGGATTTAATCCCGGACCTTGATCGCGAATGCCGATCTGCAACGCGGGACGGCCTCGAACAGTCGCGTCCGCACAGCGAATGAAGATTTCGTCGTGCTCGTGACTCACGTGAATCGCATTTTCCAGAATGTTTCGGAACACTTGCTCAATGGCGATCGAATCAACGTGAACCAGAGTCACTTCCGTCAGGATCTCTTCCCGCAGGACCAACTGCTTTTTGCTCCGCGCGACTTCCAGGTGAGCCCATGTATCTTGCCAGATGTGATCAACAGGACACATTTCACGATGCAGTACAATCGGCGCCGCGTATCCTCGAACCTCTTCATATAAGTGGTGCAAATGGTGCTGAGCGCGGAGAATTCGCTCGACCAGTTCCAATGGTTCGGCCTGGCCCTGTAATTCATCTTTCAGCAGCTCCAGACAAGCCTGGCTGCGTTGCAGCGCGTTGCGGCTTTCATGAGCCAGACCTGTCACCATTTGACCAATGGCTGCCAGTCGCTCGGATTGCATGGCCCGATGTTCAAGCCGGCGCCGTTCCGTGACATCGTGTCCCACTGACAGCAATGTTGTCGAGTCTTCAAAATCAATTAGCATCCGGACATTCCAGAGAATCCACCGTTCGTCGCCGTTACGACAGCGAATGGGGATTTCCTGTTCGATGGCGCGTTCCCCATTGTGCAAGCGTTCGAGTTGGCGTTCAACCCGTGACCGCGGCTCGTGGTCCAGAAAGGCGGAGATCGATTTCCCTAAAAGTTCCGCATTGGAATAACCGATGAGTTCGGCCGCGAAACGGTTGGCATAAATAATGTTATGGCGCTGACACAAGATCACCACCATGAAATCGACAGCCTCAATCAATTCCCGAAAGTTGGCCTCGCTCCGCTCTTTGGCTCGGCGCAAATCGATCTGCTTTGCAGTTCGAATGAGGCTGGCTCGCAAGACTTCTGGATTAATCGGCTTGATAATGTAATCCGAGGCGCCGCGACGTAATGCCAGGATCGCGCTTTCCACGTCAGCGTGGCCGGTGACGACAATAATGTCTGCGAAAGGAGCCTCGAGTTTCAGTCGTGGGATCAAATCTTCAGCATTGCCATCCGGTAGCCGGCGGTCAAGAATGATGACGGAAATCGTGTTCAAGTCGGGACAATTCATTGCTTCCGCGACCGACGAAGAGGTGACGACTTTGTGATCGTCGAGTTCTAAAATGTCCTGCAGATTGGCGCGCGTGTCGGCATCATCTTCAATGACCAGGATTCGTAGCGGCGTGACTTCGAGCATTGTTGACTGAGCCTTGGGCCTGATGCTGAGGTGATTCACCTCGAGAAGAATGGTTCATTCAGGATTTCATGCGCCATTTGCAAAGGCCACAAACGATCCCGAGTGACTTCTGCATGTCGCGTGCCAAGCATTTGAGATTTGCAATCTCAGCAGATCTCGACACGTTTCGGTGAACCCTCGTGCAATTGGATTCAGCAGCATGGGATTCTCCATCAATTCAGTGACTTCTGCGGCGTGTGTGCGATTCGAATGGGATTTGAAATCTGAAATCTCAGATT
>JAQGHT010000904.1 GCA_028291565.1 Planctomycetaceae bacterium
GGCGTCGCCAATGAACGAATTGGCAGACCAGCTCGGCCAGAAGTTCTGGAAGAAATCGCCCGGGTGACGCGCGGGAAACTCGTAGATCCCGACAAAATCGATCAAATCTTGAATTCGCTGGCCGAACTTCCTGACCCGCCACCAGCAGTTCGACGTGTTCAACTCTGGAGCCATCCGGCAATGGCATTGGGGCTGATTTTTCTTTTTGGCGTTTTTTGGGTAGGTCGTAAGACTGTCGGTCTGATATGATCGTTGAAGAATTTGTCGTGTGCTCCCACATTCGCAACGCAGGCAGTTGATGAAAGCGTCCTAGTGACATGACATGTAAAACCATTTATACTGCACGCGGACTAAATTGAGACTTGAAGATCGACGCAGGATGGACATTCCTGTTCGTCATGTTCCCGGCGATCGCCGGAAATGTTCGTAATAACAGTTCGAACCGACGGACAAGAATGTCCGTCCTACGGCGTGACTCGTTTTGCTGGCGAGAAGTACCTCGTCTGTTGGTTAGCTGAGTGTGTCGCACCTTGATTCCAAGTCCCCGAATTGGTTTCACACATTCCTCAGTAAGGAAGTTCGCTATGAGCCTTGCGGAACCTGGTAGCCGTTTGCAACTGCCGCAGCAGTTGCAGGATCAATTGCACAACTTTCGACGACGGGTCTGGACAATCAAGACCATCGAAGCCGCGTGTGGAGCGGCATTTGGTGTGCTACTGGCATTTCTGGTCGTGTTTTCGCTGGACCGATTCCAGGATACGTCAATCCTGGTCCGCAGTGTGATCTTTGGCATTGCGGTTGCCGTCTGTGCGACTGTCCCGCTCGCACTGCACCGCTGGATCTGGTGCAACCGGCACCTCGAACAGCTCGCACAATTGCTCACGCGCAAATATCCCTACGTGGGCGACCAATTACTGGGCATCATCGAACTGGTACGAAACGACCTGGAGCAAAAACGCTCCCGAGCTCTTTGTGAAGCCGCTATTCGGCAGGTTTCAGAAGAAGCTGGCAAGAAAGATTTCCAGTCAGCCGTGCCCCATCCCCGACATCGGATGTGGGCCACTCTGGCTGCGGTCCCCGCGGTTGCCGTGATTGCATTGCTGGTCGTTTTCCCCGCGGCCGCCACGAACGCTTGGGCACGCTTCGTGTTGCCCTGGAGTAATACTCCACGCTACACATTCACGTCGGTCGACAATTTGCCCGAAAAGCTGGTCGTGGCACATGGTGAGCCCGTGACTGTTTCCGTGGGATTGCTCGACACGACTCAATGGCGTCCTGAACAAGGTGTCGTCACGCTGGGCAGCCAACCACCAGTCACTTCGACCTTGAAAGAAAACAAATACGAATTTGAATTGCCGGCCCAAATCGATTCCAGCCGTTTGAATCTGCACATCGGTGATGCCATTCAAAACGTGCGATTGGAACCCAAACTGCGACCGGAATTGACCGGCGTGCTGGCCGACATTGCGTTGCCGGCTTATCTGGAACGGCCCGAGCCAATCAAGAAAGATGTTCGAGGGGGAACAGTCTCGGTCGTCAAAGGTAGTAGTGCGACGTTTACGGCGATCGCCAATCGTCCCTTGGTGGACGGAGAAATCGACAGTCAATCCGTCAGCCCCGCCGGTGACTCTATCAGCAGCGGCAAGACGGTTGTCGATGCGTCTCGCAAATTAGAATTCCGTTGGAAGGACGAAAATGGCCTCGCCGGCAAAGAGCCTTTCATTCTGTCTCTGACGGCGCGCGATGACGAATCACCCTCTCTTTCCTGTGAAGACCTGCCACGACAAAAGGTCGTTTTGGACTCGGAAACCCTGACATTCAAGGTGAAGGCCCAGGACGACTACGGTGTCAAACGCGTTGGAATCGAATGGCAGGGGATCAGCAAGACCGCTGTGGTGACTCCTGCCAAGGGTGAACGAATCTTATCGGCGGGCGGGCCGGACAAGGAAAACCTGGATCTGGCAGGAACATTCTCTGCCCAGAAGCTGGGAATCGAACCGCAGCCGATCAGCCTGCGAATCTTCGCGGAAGACTATCTTCCGGGACGTGAACGAGTCTACTCGGCCGCTTATACGCTCTATATTCTCAACGCGGAACAACATTCGATCTGGATTACCGAAGAGTTGAGCAAATGGCATCGCCAGTCGCTGGAAGTCCGCGATCGGGAGATGCAGTTGCATCAGGCCAACAAGGAATTGCGGGCCAAGACGCCCGAAGAACTCGATAAGCCAGAAACACGGAAACGCATTGAAAATCAGGCTGCGGCTGAACGGGCCAATGGGCGGAGATTGACAGGACTGGTTGGATCGGGTGAGGAACTCGTGCGCCAGGCCATGCGAAATCCCGAATTTGGTGTCGGCCACTTGGAAAAATGGGCCGAAATGCTGCAAATCCTGAAAGATATTTCAGGGAACCGCATGCCAAATGTGGCGGACCTGCTCAAAGAGGCCTCCAAAGCACCTAGCCTGGCCCAGAATCAGTCACAAAAGTCACCGCCGACTGTCGGCAATATTCGCGACATGAAGTCGGGAACCCCCAAGGCCAGTGACCCCGCGGATCAGAAGCCGAAGCCTGTTGTGCCGGGAATCGTGGACATCGAATCTTCACAGCAGCCGAAGGACAAGAACGCCAAGCCGGAAGATCCCAACGAAAAGAAGAAGCCCAGCGCGCCACGCCTTACACTACCAGTCACGACTTTGATCGGTGGTAAGAGCTCCGATAAGAAAGCTCCCCCAAAAGAAGAAGAAAAGCTTGATGAAGCAATCAAAGAGCAAAAAGACTTGCTGGCGGAATTTGAAAAGATCGCTGACGAACTGAACGAAATCCTCGCCAATCTGGAAGGCAGTACGCTCGTCAAGCGCTTGAAGGCTCAGTCGCGGTCACAGGATCGCATTGCCGTCAAGATGGGGCAACAGATTGGTGACGCTTTCGGCAAGGGTGAAGCGGCTTCGCGAGTCAAGCCGCAAGCGGAAGTTATGGAAACATTGGCGACTCAGGAAACCACCAGCAGTCATGATGTGTCGCTGATCATGGACGACATGCACGCGTACTTCGAACGCCGCAGGTTCCTGCAGTTCAAGACTGTATTGGAAGACATGAAGAAACTGGATGCCGTTGGCAGCCTGCGGCAGTTGGGTGACGATTTGAAGAAGGAGCATGGGCTGTCGATCGCACAGGCGGAGTTCTGGTCGGATACTCTCGACCGTTGGGCGGAAGACCTGGTTGATGCATCCAAGTGTGGCAAATGTCCCGGTTGCAAATCGAAGGGAAGCTTGCCTCCGTCGATCGTATTGGAAGTCTTGCAAGTTCTGGAAGCCGAAGTGAATCTGCGGGAGGAGACGCGTGTGACCGAACAGGCCAAGGCGGCTCTCGACGCCAAGGGTCACGGCGAGCAAGCCGAAAAACTGTCAGCCACACAACTTGGCTTACAAGTTCGGATTGAGAAGGTCAACGAATTGATTCGCGCGATTCCGGACGGTGAACAGGACTTCGCCAAAGAACTCGCCTTGCTCGAAAAAGTCACTGAAGTGATGCACGAAACTGTGGGAATTCTGGCTCGTCCGGAAACCGGAGCTCCTGCAATCGCAGCGGAAACCGAGATCATCGAGTTGCTCTTGGCGACGAAGCGTTGCAAGCCCGGCAGCGGCGGTGGAGGCGGTTCAACACCTGGCGGTGGTGGCGGCGGGACAACCCAGGATTCGGCACTGGCCCTCATTGGCAGCGGTGTGAATGAGAAAGAAGTCCGTGAAGATCATGGTGTCTCGCAATCTTCAGGCGAGTCCGGCCCTGTGTTGCCAGAAGAATTCCGAGCGGGACTGGATGAGTACTTCAATAAGCTGGAACGTGGGGCTGAGAAGAAGAAATAGTTGAGCATCCAACGCCAGGGAGCAACCGCGATTCCGTCTTGATTATGGGATTCTCGGGTAGCACGACACTCCGTATCGTGCTACCCGAGTCAGAAGCGCAGCGACTGGCGAGGTGCCTGACGGGCGACCTCAAATACTGACACAAGCCCGAAACGCAAGTTTTGGAATAGCGCTATTTGAAGTGATTGCGTGCGATCCCGTCAGTCACTGCCGTAGGTAGCCGAGGGTTTTAGACTGTCCAGATTTGACAGGACCTACCACCAATTACGTCGCAACGATTCAATGGGACTCATCTGTCTCATTGGGCCCATATGCCGTATCAGTCCCATTCCGCACAAGCCAGACGCTTTTGCTACGACTAAGATGGCCGATCAATGGTGGCACAAGTTGCCTGACCCGGATGAGATGCGGGTGTTTTCGGATTTGAATTTCTAAGGCGTGCAGCAACACGGCTGCCTTTCTTTAGCATGTCCTCATCCATAAAAAGTGAACTACATCGCGGGCTTTTCTTCGCCGCAGTTCTGAGCATCGTTTGGCAGAGCGCTGACGCTGTTTCGGAAGATGTCGCCCATCCAGCCGTCGAAACGAAGGCAGATCTTGGCTCCAGAACTGGCGAATCAAAGCCATTCCGCGAAGAGTTGCCGCAGATTGATCCGCCGGGATTGACTGCGCCCGTGAACCCCAAAGCTGGCGAACCGCTCGCTGAGGGCGGCATTGAGATCGAAAAGCTGCAGCACTCGAATCAGCCAGTTCAATCCCTTCTGGCAAAAATCTATGGTGAGCACGTCCAGCACGAAATCGAAATTTTGCGTGTCGCTTGCCAACCAACGGCTCGTCAACTCGAGCAACTTCAGGCTGCAGGGGAAAGGCATGTTCTGCAGTTTATCAATTCCCGGATCGCGTCCCGAAAACTGCGTTTCCTGGGTACGATCGTTTCGCTTGCAGAAGAAACACCCGAAAAGCGGTTGTCGCAAAGAATTCGGAAAGAGGCGAAAACGGTCCACGGCCCCATCGCAAT
>JAQGHT010000909.1 GCA_028291565.1 Planctomycetaceae bacterium
TGCACGTCGAGATCAGTCGGCTCGAAATTGTCCGGTTCCATTTTGCCGCCAACGATTGGCGGCAACTTATATCCGTAGCACTCACCCGTTTGCAACTTTACGCCTGATTCCTTGAGATCTCCAACGAGTTGCGGCAACAACCACTCGTTAGCTCGGTCTGGTCGCACCATTTATTGCTTAAATTCCGACACGCTTGTTGCGACTTCCGAGAGCGTACCACAGCAGACATCGAGCCAATGCACGCTTCCATTGCCATCGATAAGGAACATGTCACCGATCGCCGTCGCAAGCAGGGGAGTAAATGTCTCATTGACGAGCCAGCGCCACGAAGAAAGGAGTCGCGAAGGATTGTCACCATCGATTGCGACAATCAAGTCATTGAGTGTCAATCGCACAGATGGTCCCTCTACTGCATGACGAATTGCGATCTATCCGACGACAGGCATGCAGCCGATAGATCGGTGTTGAATTTTTTTTGTGGCTTTGAGGAAGATACGATGCGGATCCATTCCCCGCCACACACGTTGTCTCTGATGTTACGGACCTCGGCATTTGGTACCAATCCCTACAAGAGAGCTCTGCTCAATCACCGGCTTCTTGAATAGAGAAATTGACCGCGGCTATCGCGGGGGCAAATTCTGAATTTATTAGGCATGCCGAGCTTCGCGAACTTCTAAACGTCGGGGCTACTTTTGAGACTTCCGGGCTAGAGGGACTTTTGCCGCGGAAAGTATCTCGTCCAATGTCTTTTGGGCCGTTTTGTCAGTCTCGATATCATCTGGGAGATATTTTCCGTCAACTAGAACCTGTACCCAACCACACTGAAAGCAGATCAACAGATCTATTTGTTTGCCCTCGAACTTGGTACTCACCGCATGTCGTGGGTAGAAGCACTTTGCCCGATCACCTTTTTGGCCAACGCTCTTCTTTAAAGCCGTCAACAACTTTGCGCGTTCGGCAGGTTCTTTGACAGTTGTCTTTCCCAGTACCTTCCAGTCGTGGAGCGAAACGTCCTTTTCTGGCTTTTCAGCTGGCTCCAATGAATAGAGCGTAAATTCGGATGAGCTGTCGAGCAGCGCTGTGACAGTGGCAGGAAGGCTTTCCGTTTTACCATCTACCCCGAGGAACAGTGGGAGTAGCGAGTTCACGCAAAGACACGCGATGAGAACGAATATATATCTCATATGATACATCCCGCTGAAAGAATTGCGATCGATCCGTCTGCAGGGATGCAGACGGATCGATCAGTAATGAACTTTTCTGCTTTGTGACTCGGTGGACTCCTCCGAAGCGAATTCACTCGCTGCTGCCCCCAAGTTTGACTCGATCTTATCGTGCGGAATGCGTTGTGTCACGCGGTTTTCGAGGGATGCACGATAGACTTCAATTCTTGGAGGGACCAACGATTTCGACAGTTATTATTGCGAAAATCCTTATTGGATAGCGCCATTTTGCATGAGCGGATCGGCGCTAGCCGCCGGTGCCTCTCCTGTGAGTTTATTCGCAAGAATGTGCGGATCTGGTTGAGGAAGGGTTTTCAGAGTGACAGAATCTTTTACTTGTGCATTTTATGCGAGTAAACTCGCGAGGAATACACCGGCGGCTAGCGCCGATCCGCTCAGGAATCCACGCAGTGGCGCTGTTCTGCTAAAGACCAGACAAGTAACCTGGGAACCAGTGGGTTTACACCCACCGCTCGCCGGGTTGTTGGTCTGTTTCTAAAAACCTGACAAACATCTGGTACGTCGAAGAGTTTGCCTGAACGGCAAACGTCTGCGACTGCGAGTCTCGGAGAAACATCGCCTACAGAAAAATCGGGTTGTTTGTCTGCCTTTAAGCCAGAATGCTGTCTACGACGTTGCCGTGGACATCGGTCAGGCGAAAATCTCGACCGGCGTAGCGGTAGGTGAGACGTTCGTGATCGAGGCCCAACAGGTGCAGAATTGTGGCGTGCAGGTCGTGGACGTGCACGGGCTTGTCGACGGCGTCCCAGCCGAATTCGTCGGTGGCTCCGTAGGTCAGGCCCCCTTTGATGCCGCCTCCGGCCAACCACATGGTGAAGCCGAAGGGGTGATGGTCGCGGCCGTTGGCGGTTCCCTCGCGAGCCGGAGTTCGACCGAATTCGCCACCCCAGATCACCAGGGTGTCTTTGAGCAGGCCGCGCTGCTTGAGGTCTTTCAACAAGCCGGCGATCGGGAGGTCAGTCGCCAGGGCGTTCTTCTCGTGGCCGCCTTTGAGGTCGCTGTGCTGGTCCCAGGGCTGAAAGCCACCGGTTGTGTGGTACAGCTGCACGAATCGCACTCCACGCTCGACCAGTCGCCGGGCCAGCAGGCATTGTTTGCCGAAGGTCGCTGTTTTCGGTTCATCCAGTCCATAGAGACGTCCTGTTTCCGGAGTCTCGCCGGCCAGGCTGAATGCGTCCGGAGCGGCAGTCTGCATCCGATAGGCCAGTTCGAAGGAGTCAATTCGAGCGCTGAGTCGGCCATCGTCGGTGCGGTCCGACCGATGCAGTGCGTTCAGTCGAGCGAGAGTGTCCAACTCACGCCGCTGTTGTTCTTTGGAACTGGGGCCGGTCAGGTTTTTCAGCGGCTGATCCAGGTTCGCGACGAACGTCCCCTGATATTCGGCGGGCAGAAAACTCGAGCCGTATTGTCGAGCGCCTTCAATGATCGGTCCTGGGCCGATTGCCACGAACCCGGGAAGGTTGCGATTCTCGGTTCCCAGTCCATAGGTCACCCACGCTCCCAGGCTGGGTCTGGAAGAGACTCGCTCGCCGGTGTGCATCAGGAGGCAGCCCCCCGGATGATTTGGGTCGTCGGTCACCATCGAACGGATCACGCACAGGTCATCCGCACATTCCGCGGTCTTGGGAAAAAGTTCACTCACATCAAGGCCTGACTGGCCATACTTCTGGAACTTCCACGGAGATGCCAGCAGGTTTCGTTGTTGGCCGAGGTACAATTTCGGCGATGGCTTACCATCATCCAGCGTCAGCCGTGGCTTGGGATCGAATGTGTCGACCTGCGACGGTCCGCCGGGCATGAATAGAAAGATGACTCGTTTGGCCCTGGCGGCAAAATGAGGCGGCTTGGCGGCCAAAGGATCAGATGCCGCGGTGGGTTTCGAATCCGACGCCGAGATCGATTCGTGGCCCAGGAGTGCCGACAGTGCCAGCGCACCAAAGCCGCCGCCCGAGCGACACAGCAAGTCGCGCCGGGTCAGTGGGTCGCTGGATTGCCTGGTGGTGGTTGGTAAAGTTTTTGGCATCGTGTTCCGATTCATTAGCGATCTGATCAGGCTCTATTGTGCCACGCCACTCCGTGTCGTGAAAGGCGAATCAGGAGCGAAGCGACTGCTGAGGTGTGTTGTGCGTGATTCTACCGGGTTATTGGTTCGCCCCACCGAGCAAGCGAATTCAGGATCGGCGATGTAATGAGGACCGATGACTTAATTGCTGTCCGAACTATTGACAATTCATTGTTGAACCACGGATCACACGGATGGCACGGATCAATTCAAGTGAGCGACGAAAAAACGCACATTCGCCAGGGAATTCAAATGTTCTATCTGTGTAATCCGTGTAATCCGTGGTTAAGTCTCGATAAATAGGGACTGCGCTATGACATTTAAAACACCTGACAGCAATTGCTTCGCCAGTTTTTACTTTCGTGATAAGTGGCACGTATTTGTCAGCCCCGGCGGCCGACGCCGTCAAGGTTTTCGTAGCCGAATTCGTGAGAATTCGGGCCGATCGACGTGTTCCGTCCGAAATCTCACGATTTCAGATACGCGGAATTCGCTACGCTGTTGGCTCGCTTCGTGCGACACCGAGTGGCGCACCACACTGGCGGATTCATTCCTTCTTCAGTCGACAAACATAAACTCGTTGGTACAGAGCAGGACTCGGCAATAACTGGCCCAGGCGTTGGATTGGGCTGGATCGACGAGTAGTTGCAGTCCGATCGTGATTTCCGACTCTTTCGGCAAGCGGCCTAAGGTGATCTCGTACAGCCGTCGGATGCGCTCTAGTTCGCTTCCGCCAGGGACTTCGCGTGTGACGCGTTGCGCCAATGCTGTTGCCAGTTCTGACACGAAGGGATCATTCATTAGAAACAGCGCCTGAGGTGCTACCGTCGATTCAAAGCGGCGTTCGACGATGCCGGTGCAATCTGCGGCATCGAACAGCGATCCGAACTCTGCCGTCTTGGCGCCCGTGCGGACTGCCATCAGGTACAGGGTGCGGCGCGGATTACCGATCTCCTGAAAGCCGGGACCGCCTTGTGTCGAATCCAATCGCCCCGCAGCGGTCAACAGGCTGTCGCGGAGTGACTCGGAGTCCAACCGTCGCCGATTGGCGCGCCACAGCAGCCGATTTTCCGGGTCAGCCGCCAGGCCAGCTGCGTTGGGAGCGGAATTCTGTTGATAGACATTCGATAGCATGATCAGCCGATGCAGGGCTTTGATCGACCAGCCGGACGCGATAAACCGAGCGGCCAGATCATCCAGCAGTTCGGGATGACTGGGGCGTTCACCATTCTCGCCCAAGTTGGCACTGGTCGACACCAGGCCAACTCCGAAATGATGTTGCCAGACGCGGTTGACCAGCACCCGCGCCGTCAGTGGATTTTCGGGGCTGGTCAGCCATTGCGCGAGTTCCCGCCGGCCGCTCCCTTCGCGAATGACGGGCGGTGCGACTCCCGCGATTGCCTTCGGAAAACCTCGCGGCACGGTCTTGCCAGGTTTCAGATGATTGCCTCGCAAATAGACGTGGGCGTCATGAAATCCCTCATGGGGTGTTCCAGTCGGTCCGCCTTCCTGCACGACGACAGCCTGGGGAATGTCCACCGGCTTCTTTTTCTGCACTGCTTCCAATTCGCCGCGTAACTCGGTCAGACGTTTTTGAAAATCGCCCGGCAGCACTTTATCGCGTTCCGCCGCTTCGAGCCGAAATGGACTTTGGGGCGAAATCAGTTCTTCGTACAAGTCCGTCACAATGTCGTTGGGGGTTTCGGCAATGGGCGTCTTGGAGCACCAGCGTTGAGTCAGTTCTGTTTCCACACGCGCACGCGCCAGATCATCCAGGGGCTGGTTGTAGATGCGCAATTCCGCAATGTCCCCCTGGAATCGCGGGCTGGCCCCAGAGCCAGGACCACCGATTTTCAGCGCGGTAATGGCTGGATCGGAAGAAACGGAATCGATGGTCTTATTGTTTCCCACGACCTGCCCTTGCCGATGGACCGTCACACCGCTGGAGCCCCAGGTAATGCACAAGATCTGAAATGGGGGCATCTCTGCGGCTGAAGCCGGCGCGGGGACCGTGACGTCGCCGTTGGCACCATTACGACGGAGAATCGCCTGGACCGAACCTTTGGCGTCCGTCATGATTCCCAAGCCGTGCTGACCGACTGATGCGTCTTCCCATCCGACGAGCCGTTGTCCGGACGCACCTGCAGGATCTGGTCGAAACACCACTACCAGGCTGCCAATCGCCGGAATTGTTCCTTGAACTTGGAACAGTTCGTTTCCGGAAAAATGGATGAGGGGCCGCGTGCGTTCACCAATCATGACCGTCGCAACGGTGGGCGTCGCGACCTCGGGCACCGGTGATGCGTTTCCTGGACGGCGCCCACGATTCGGCCAGAAGGTCAGATGCTGAGTCTCATTGGTGACAATGCGCCGGTCGTGAGACTGCAATCGCAAGACTTCCGTTTCCGCGAGCGTTTTGGTTGTCGCGTCTCGTGCGTGCAACTCGCCCCGCAGTTTACCGGCCGCCAACAACTGTTGCGCCAATTCCCGAGCCAGTAATTCTGCAGCGACTTTGTCCGGCGCGCCGCGAAGTGCCATGAACGCCGGATGCTGCTTCTGCTCCTCAAAATAGGTGCTCCAGCGGCTCAAAATGACAGCATCCAGTCCCCTGCCCTTCGCGAATTCCTCCGCCGCGGGGCGATCTGGTTTTGCAGCCGAGTGGACGAATTCCCAGCCGGCCAACAGATAGCGCTGCGTCTCGTTGGTCACTTGCTGTTCGATGTAATTCCAATACTCGCGCTCACCGAGCAGATTGACCTCGCGGGTCAGTTCCGCCAGACGTGCTTTGTCACGCGCCTGATCCGCCTGCACTGCTGCGATTTCAGTCGCAGACAGTAATGGGGCTCGCGTGAGTGGCGTGTTTCCCTTGATGGGGCCAGGAACCAGTCGGGTACTGAAGAAGATGCCGGCCAGTGAATAGTAATCGTCAATCGAGATCGGATCGAATTTGTGATCGTGACACCGGGCGCAGGCCAGCGTCAACCCCAGAAATGCGCGGCCCACGACGTCGATCTGATCATTGACGTAGTCTGCGATCATCTGCTGTTTGTCGACATCTCCTGGCACGAAGTCGGCAATCGCCAACATTCCCGTCGCGACCAGTGCGTCGGCATCAATACGAGTCGGATCGGGAGGTTGCAGCAAGTCGCCCGCCACCTGCTGTCGGACGAATTGATCGTAAGGCAGATCGCGATTGAAGGACTTGACGACCCAGTCCCGATAGCGCCAGGCCTCGCGAAAGTCGCTCTCGGCCGGCAATTGGATCAAGTCGCGGGCGTCGGCATAGCGCACCACATCCAGCCAATGTCGTCCCCAGCGTTCACCATACCGGGGTGAAGCGAGTAGCCGATCGACAACCTTGGCGAACGCGTCGGGCGAATCATCCGCGACAAACGCGTCGATCTCGGCGGGAGTTGGCGGCAGGCCGGTCAAATCGAACACAGCTCGTCGCAGCAAGGTGCGTCGGTCGGCCGGGGGCGCGGGACTTAAACCACGTTTTTCGAGTGCCGCCAGAATGAACTGATCGATGGGCGTCCGTACCCAATCCGTCGCTCGGACGGCGGGAGGAGGGACCTGGCGAACTGGCCGAAAAGACCAAAACAATTCGTCGCTTTCGGCGGCGCGCAATTCACCCCACAGGCCGCAAGCGATCGAGCACAGGCCGATGAGCAACCAGAAACGGCGTACCTGAGTAAATTGCATAGATCTGATCGTAGTCAACTCCCGAAATGAAGTCACGTCCATTACAGCATATTGCCGATGGATCAACAAGTCGTTATGCTTGAGGTTTGGGATTTCGAGAACCTCCACCATACCCCGTTGGGACGGACCATGCAAAGCTCGCCTGCCCTGTCTCGCCGTCAGGCCCTTGCCGCTTCGACCGCCGCGCTGGCTGGCAGCTCTTTAGCGTCTGGCCGTTTGGCTGCCGATTCCCAGGTTCCGAAACGCGCCGTCGGCAAAGCGAAGAGCGTGATTCTGCTCTATTTGCATGGCGGGGCGCCGTCGCAAGACATGTTCGATATGAAGCCCGCGGGCCCTGTCGAAAGCCGTGGCGAGTTCAAACCGATCTCGACTAACGTGCCGGGAATCGACATTTGCGAACATCTCCCGAGAATGGCTCGTTGGATGGACCGTGCGGCACTGCTGCGGGCCGTGCAGCATCGAGCCGGTTGTCACAATGAGATTCCCAGCTTCACGGGATATGAATCGCCCACCGGGATGCAGGAACTGAACGATCAGCATCTGCCGCCCAGCATGGGATCGGTTTGCGAATACCTCAAATCGCCGACCGAGCGTTTGCCGGCCTACGTCAGTCTGCCGAATCCGCTGGGATATCTGGGCGAAACCGGTCCTGGTGCCGGGTTCCTGGGCCACCGCTATTCGCCGCTCCTGACGACTGCGCATCCGGAATTCGATGCGGGTGCGGATTTGAAGAGTCGTCCGAATCCCGTCAAGGTGCGTGGCATTCCGCGCATTAATGACAGCCGCTTAATCGATGGCATGACTCTCGATCGACTTCGGAGCCGGCGGTCCCTGCTGTCGCAACTGGATGTGACTCCGGCCCGTCAGTCTGCAGACGGATTGAAATTTGATCAGTTTCAGCGCTGGGGTTTTGATGTTTTGACGTCGCATCAGCTGCAGAGCTGTTTCGATCCCGCTTTGTTTGATCAAAGTGTGAAGGAGCGGTACGGCAATACGCTGTTTGGAAACAGCGCCTTCATCGCCAGTAAACTGGTTCAGCAAGGGGTCAAGTTCGTCAACGTGATCTGGACCTGGTATTTCCAATTGATTGGTGGCTTGCAGGATTTTGGTTGGGATACTCACGAGCACAACTTTTCGATTCTGCGACATTATTTGCCGCAGGTCGATCTGGTTTATTCCTCGCTGATGGAAGACCTGGAACGGACCGGCTTGCTGGACGAAACGCTGGTTGTATTGACCAGCGACTTCGGCCGCACGCCCAACGTCAATCAGACGGCGGGCCGCGACCACTGGATGCATTGCTATTCGACGTTACTCGCTGGAGCCGGGATTCGAGGCGGCACGGTTTTCGGGAGTTCTGACAAGCAGGCGGCCTGGCCAGTGGACGGACCGGTCCGTCCGGCGGACATCTGCGCGACCATCTACGACTGCCTGGGAATCGACCCGGATCTGACGATCCTCGACCGTTTGAACCGGCCGCACAAAATCGCTCAAGGCGGCGAACCGATCCAGGCGATTCTGGCGTGAAATGTGTTCTTGTTTTATCGCTTTTGGCCGATCCCACTCCCTTGGCGCATTGGCATCCACGCAAGTTGAGAAGTTGAAAACTCCTGAGAAAACGGCGATTTTCAGCCCCCGCTCCGCGGAGAGACCGTGCAGCTTTTTTGTCGAAGCATAATCCGCTGTTTTATGCGGAATGGGACTTATGGGACGCATGGGACATATGAGAGCAATAAGTCCTATCGGTCCCATTAGTCCCATTAGTTGCCATAAGAGCACGTTTGTTTAAGGCGCTGACATTATCGTTTTTCCAGCAACAAGACCCCCAGGTCAAGTGGCGTGTCGGGGGTGCCTGGCTCTTGAGGAGGAACTGTGAAACGATAATCGCGCAGGAAGCCGGGGGCGTCTGCATCGAACCGGACAATGAACATGTATGTGCCTTCAGGCACGTCGTCGATGCGGAAGTTGCCGTTGCGATCGACGGTTGCCGTGAAATAGGGACTGACCTCACGAAGCTTCTGTCGGGCCTCCACGGCTCTCTTCCATGCCGCCCAGATCTGGCCTGCGTCAGTCTGTTGCCACTTCAACATCCATTCCGCATTCTTCAGCGGGTCTTTGGCAATGTCCGGGGGAACGGGCGGGTCGGCAGGCCTGGGAAGCGGCGCCTGGTAAATGCTGGCCTCGATCAAAGCAAAATTCCATTTCACCCGCCCTTCGAAGGTCTTGGGCGGCTGAAGCTTGCCGATGATCGGTCGACCCGTGCCACCAAGCTCCAATTCCGTGGTCTCACCCGAGATAAAGTCGGCTGCCAGCATGCTGGATGATGTCACATCCTCGGCACCTTCGTTGACCGTTAACATGATACGACGGCCGATGCGAGCCTGTCCCGGGACGACCCGTTCGAACCGGAATTGCCCCTCCTTTCCCGTCCTGACGTCGTGATGTGTGAAAATCGACGGCTGGCCTTCTCCGTACGAGTGCAGGCGGCTGGTATTGATCGTGATTGGAACGTTGGAACCAGGCGTTTTTCCGATTCGGAACGTTCCCGCAGCCTTCGCCCAAGCTTCCAATTGGATCGTTGGAGATAGCGATTCCGATGTCGACTTGATGTGGGCATAACCTCCTGAATGCAGGATCACAAGTTGATAAGCACCATCTTGAGGCGGAAATCGGAACTCCCCGGCAGCATCGGTCTCCTGGTGAGCACAATAGGTGGAATTCTTGTCGAGTTCGCCATTCTTAATGCTGATCTGAGATCCGGCGACACCCAGAGCGATCAGTGCTCCCGCGGCCGGTTTGCCGTCGGGGGTTAACACTGTTGCGGCGACGTCGCTTCCCTTGCGCAATGCGAAGTCAATCGTGATGCTGCCTTCATTGCTCTTGATGTCGCGTGAAACGCTGGGTTGGTAGCCTGCCGCTTCAATGCGGATCAGATGCGCAAAATAGTCATGCGAATGGCGAATGTTGTACGTCCCGTCGATTCCGGGATGCCGTTCGCCACGCACCCAATTCATATGAGTTTCACTGGATCGGATTCCCGGGACGACCTGAAACTTCTTGATGGGTTGCCTGGTCTCGGCGTCAATGACGGAGCCCGTCACGATCAGCGCCGGGGGCGTTCGAAAGACATAGGGTTCGTCGCGAGCTAACAACGGTTGGAGTGACAGGTTCATGCCGTTTGGAGGACAGATGTCCGCTTTGAATTCGTCCAGAGGCGCTTCGTTCCATTCCCAGACCCCGTTTTCGTTTGCATATTGATTGACGTGATCGAATTCGAAAATATTGTATGACTTTCGCCAGCGTTGGAAAAAGATGCGTGCTTTGGGAACCGGCTGTCCCTGGTTATTCAGCACGTGGATCCGAACTTTCCCACCCGGCTGCATCTGGAAGTTGACCGGGGCCATCTCGGGATCGACGCGCACTTGCTGCATGTCGGTGGCCCGGCCCTTGGCGGAAACGACGATGTTTGCCATTCGCGGCTCGCATCCTTCCAGTCGGTAAGTTCCGTCGTCACCTGTTTTGGCTTCGCGGATATCATTCAGAAACTTGGTACGAACCAGGACTCCGGCGATTGGTCGCCCCGCGACATCCGTGACTTTGCCTGTGACGTTCAGTCCACGATTCAGCGAGATCTTGTGCTGGGGTTGCTGACCGAGTGCGATCCCAAACTCGATTCGAGCTAACGGTTGGCGTATTGCCTTGTAAGAAGGATGATTGATTTCCACATGGACCTCGCTCTTGGAGGCCGGGACACTGTCAAAATGCCAGTTTCCGGCGGCGTCGGTTTTCACTGACAGGCCCAAACCGAGAACGGCTTCGTCTCCAGGACGTTTCTTGAACTTGATGCTGGGGTGAACTTTGACGCCTTCGATCGGATTCCCGGCAGCATCAACAATAATTCCTCCGACGGACCAGCCGGCTTCCAGTTCCGCAGTGAAGTTCGCAGGAATCGGGTTTGCGGGACTATCGGCAGACCAGGCCGCCCAATAGGGGCCGAAGCCCGGAGTGGTAATATCCAGGTCAAAACGGCCTATCGGTGGTGTCACTTTAAACGTCAACCGACCCTGTGCATCGGTCAGCAGATCTGCGCCATATTTATTGTGTTTGATGAATCGGCCTTGCCGGATTTGTTCGGCTGATGGCTGAGGGCTGACGCGAAGCTCAACTTGCGCCTCCGATACGGGCTTTCCATCAGGGCCGACAACGAGCAGTGCGAACTCACCTGTGTCTTTTGCCAGTGTCTCAAGCGTCTTCTCCTTCTGGGGGGCTTGTGCGGGCGTGGCCGCCGTGGTGACCGCTGGTGCTTGTGTTTGCGGATCGTCGCCACCCGCGCGCAGATGCGGCAGTCCAATCACGGCGAGCAAGATCAGGCTGCACACTGCCCACGGCCCAGAACGCGTACGGATTGGGCGGTCTGTTTCCAGCAATCGACGAACCCGTTGAAAACAGGAGGCTCGTGAATCCAAACCAAAAATACCCAGCGCCCCTTCCAAACCGCGCGAGCCACGATTGGCATGTCGCAGAATCTGCAGGAATGCTTCTCCCGACTCGATGGAAGAACCCGTGTTCCACGAGACCGCCAGATCATCGCACGCGTATTCCCGTAATTGATGGATCATGCGATTGGCAATCCAAACGGCGGGGTTGAAAAAGTGCAGAACCGCGGCAAATCGCTGGAGCGCCAAGACCAACAGGTCGCGCCGGCGAATATGTGCCAACTCGTGCAATAAAACCCACTGTAGTTGCGGTATCGAGAGCGACGCGACAATGCCATAGGGCAAAATGATTGTTGGTCGAAAAATGCCCCAGACTGCTGGAGCGGCGACGCGATCACTTTCGACGATCCGGATTTTGTGAGTGATTTCGGCTCGCTGGCAGAGTTCGCGCAGGCTGACAGGCAGCCGTGATTCTTCGAGCGGCTTGCATCGGCGCAGTTGTGCACGAAATCGAAGTTGTGAACGAACCAGCCTGCCCAGGAGCAGTGTCACCCCGAACAGCCAGGCCAGTGCCAGAATTGCAGACATCGACAGATGCTGTCTTTGCCTTGGATCGTCGAGTACAGGATTTGTGGCAGGCGCGATATTGAGCGAAGGTCTCGCTGCGGTTGATTCTCGCGTCGAAACGGACTCCGCCGCTGCCAGTTGTGATGTCACGAGTTCCTCGAAGATCGACTCGGAAGGGGCTGCTGCGTCTAATCGAGTCGAATCAATCTGGCCGTCAATCGGGGGCTGAGTTTTGATGATCTCCGGCTTGTGTACTCCGTCAAACCACACCGACACCATCGTTGACGGAGTCCATTGCGCGATGGCCGTTGGAACTGTGACACTCAACGGCACGAGCAATTTCAGCGGTACCAGCAGGAACAGGCAGTACCCGACTTGCGGTGCGACTTGCTTACGAATGGCAAGCCACACCAGACCGACCAAAACCAGCAATGCTGCGGAATCCAACACTACGGAAATCATCCCGACAGCCCATCGGTCTCCAGCAAAATTGGCGACATTGATCAGAGTGTCCGTCACGGCATCCTCCTGTCAGGGATCTTTACAGCTCGCGGCCACGAATGAGGCTTTCTTCAATATCTATCCTCGCGATCGAACGTCTCATTCTTAACCGTGCGGGGTATATACTGTTCGTGGCCACGAATGAGTCTTTTTTTTATATTTATCCCTGCGATTGAACGTCTCATTCTTAACCGCGCGGGGTCTGATACTAATCCTATTTGTCGCTCTGTTTTTTCAATGATCGTTTCTTGGCATCAATGAGTTTCTGCAATGCTTCCAGGTCGTTTTCGCTCAGGCTCGAGCTTTCGACCATATGCGCGAGGAGTGGGCCCGTCGCACCCTCGACAGCGTTAGTCAGCAAGGTGTCGGCGGCAGATTGCAATGTCGACACCGCACTCTGAGCCGGACGATAGACAAAACCATTTCCCACCTGTGTCGTCGATACGTAACCCTTGTCCGCCAGGCGTTTGAGAATGGTTTTGACAGTGGCCGGCGTCCAGGAGTGCAGTTCACCGGCAATAGTATAGACCTCGCGCGCCATCGCCTTCTGCAACTCCCAGACAATCTTCATGACTTTCCATTCTGCTTTGGAAAGTTCCTTTTGTTCCCCCAAAGTCATCAGCCTGCCTCGCGTGGTTGAACTGTGGTGCTCAATCATGGCACCGCGTCTGGAGATTCCTCATTTGACGGATCGCCTAGTATCGTACTCGTAGCGACTACAAGTGTCAACGATGTGGAAGAGAAAACTTCAGACGCTTCCGATCTCGGATATTTCAATACATTCTGCGAGCCCGAAACGCCTGCGAGTTCAGAACTTGATATCGATCGATGACGGCACACGCCCGAATTCGTAGAAAAAACGACCCTTTTCGCTCATTCAGGATTGACTGCAACTCGATCGCGGAACAGAGCCGAAAACAGCACGACGAGTAGTGCTGACAGGATTGCCGGGATCAGCCAGATGGCCTGCCAGTCGTGTGTGGCGACTTCGCCGATTCTTGTCGTGTAGCGCTGGCCCACGATACCCGACAGCCATGAGCCGATAAACATGCCTGCCCCCAGGGTCACAAATGCGTGCAAGCCTTGGGCCGCGCCGCGAATCTCGGGCGTCGCTCGGCCGTCGACGTACATGCGGCCCATGACGAAGATGAAATCGTAACACATTCCGTGCACTGCAATGCCCAAATACAACATCCAGACGGCATCACGAGATGAATCGAATGCCGAAAACAGGCCGAACCTCAAGGCCCAGGCCACCATCCCCAGAACGAGGATTCCTTTCACCCGCAGGATCGGCAGCAGCACCGGAAGGAGCAACAGAAAGACCACGTCAGAGACTTGCCCGATCGTCATTTTTGCCGCGGCATTCTTGATGTCCAATTCATTCATGAACACATTCATCCAGGCGAAGTAGAAACTCAGCGGGATACAGACCAGGAATGAACAGACGATGAAAACCGCGAATGACCGGTCGCGCATCAGCTTCAGGGCATCCAGTCCGAGGATCTGCCGGAGCGAAACACCGTCACCGGTCCCTTTCGGTGGAGTGTGCGGCAAGGTCAGCGAGTACAGACCCATGATGAGTGCCGCCGTTGCCGAGAGCTGAAACATGGCCGCAGAATTCTCAATCTTCAGCCAGCTTACGACCAGGCCGGCGCAGATCCAGCCAACGCTGCCCGCCAGCATGACCAGCGGGAATTCGCGAGCCGGATTCTTCGAATGATGCAGTGTCAACGAATTCGTCAGGCCGTGTCCCGCCATGTAGCTGATCGTGTAGGCAATGAGCGCCGGATAGAACAACGAGAAGTTTGTCAGTGTCGAGATCCACAACAGCAGTCCCGCTCCGATCAGATGCAGGGCTGCCAGCAGACGTTGGGTGGCGAAGAAGCGATCCGCAATAATGCCGGCCAGGAACGGAGAGATCAAAGCACCGATCGCGGTACTGCCGTACGCAAGTCCGACTTGTTCACCTGGGAATTGCAGGCTTTTCGTGAGGTATGTGCCCATCGTCACATACCAGGATCCCCAGACGAAATAGTGCAGAAAGACCATCAGAGACAGACGGGCGAACAACAGTGGCGGCATGCCGGGTGGCCTTTCGGTGTGAAACATTGACGCTGCAAGAACAAGACTCCGATTCCACTGAGTGCGTGTGGCGGAGTGATTCTACACTGTTCGCGGTCACGAATGAGTCTTTTTTAATTTCTGTCCGAGCGATCCAACATCTCATTCTTATCCGTGCGCGGTATAATCGATTCCTGCGTTGATCCTGGGGAGTTGAAGCCGATATTGAACCCACGATTGACTCAAATCGGACCGGCTGCCATTTTGCATGCTGAATTCCAAGCGAAGTCGTGTTCGCGGCGGGATCGGCGACGACAATGAACACTGGTCACTGAATTCATCAATACTTCGCGTTAGAGCGGATTAACCTTGAGTTTGCCTGTGCCACTGCTTTGGGGTTGTACTCGATCCTCAAGCAGTGCTATTTCGAGCGTGCCTTTGCACTGCTTCCGCCGAGTACAGCGGCAAGCAGTGGCACCAGACCCTGATCTCAATGCGGCAGACGCAAGGTTAAACCGCGTTAACCAACAGAAATTTGGAATCCGAAATGCCCGTCCCGATGTTGTTCATGGCGTTAGGCATCGCTCTACTGGCCGTAGACCCCGTCGCACAAATGCCTCGGCTGACGATCAAAGGGCATACCAAGGTTGTTAACGCGGTGGACTTTTCACCCAATGGAAAGTTGTTGGCATCCGCCAGTGATGATGATACGGTGCGGATCGTCGATCCAACCACCGGACATTTACAGAGAACTCTGAAGGGTCATACAGACTCTGTGCTCGCAGTCGTATTTTCGCCTGATAACGCCAAAATCGCCACTGCGAGCGCGGACCATACGGCAAAAGTTTGGGATGCGGAATCAGGGAAATTGCTGCTGACTCTCACCGGGCATCAAGATTCAATCAATAGCGTCAAGTTCAGTCCTGATGGTGAATCAATCGCCACCGGCAGCGACGACGACACGGTGAAGTTGTGGGATGTCTCGACTGGCAAGGAGAAAGGCGAACTGAAGGGGCACACGGACTCGGTGAACAGTGTGGCGTTCTCGCCCGACGGGAAAGTGCTGGTATCGGGTAGTTCCGATGACACGGTGCGATGCTGGAATCTGGAGACGCGAAAACTGATTCGCAAATTAAAAGGCCATACTGACACCGTCAATTCTGTGGCGTTCTCACCCGATGGAAGTCTGCTCGCGTCAGCTGGACACGATGAAACGATCCGACTTTGGGACGCCGCCGACGGCTCACCAGACGCCACGCTGGGCGGACATAACGGACCGGTCAAAGCATTGGCGTTCTCGCATGACGGGACATTGCTGGCCACCGCCAGTGACGACGGCGCCGCGAAGATCTGGGATTTGTCGGACAACGCGGAGGCCGCAGCTTTTCAAGGCCACGCCGACTGGTTGAATGATGTCGTTTTTTCTCCCGACGACACTCAGCTGGCGACGGCCAGTGATGACACGACCGTGAAACTTTGGATTATTCCAGAGCCGAAGCCGGCAGCGGCAGATAAGAAGAATACACCGGAGAAAAAGGCACCTGAAAAGCCAGCAGTTATTGATAAGAAAACGACAACTGAAAAGAAGCCGACAACTGAAAAGAAACCGAAAAAATGACACTTGTCGCGAAGCCCCTGTGCGTTTGCATTCAGCAGCATGGAATTCCCATCGATTCTGTGACTTTTGCGGCGTTTGTGCAATTCGAATGGAACTTGAAATCTGAGATCTCAAATCTCAAATAAATTGACAACCAAGGGGCTCGAAACGCACTGATCAACATACTGGGATTGGCGAAAAGGGTCATTTTTCGAACAGAATTATCATCCACAGATGACGCAGATTTCGCAGATGAGAAAACAAACAACGACTCTGACTTGATCGTTCCTCTTCGCAATCCAATACCGTTACGACTCGTGTCCAAAACATCTGCGAAATCTGCGTCATCTGTGGATGATCACAATGCGGAATGAGTGGTTTCGAAGAATCGTATCCACAAATTCTCAGTGACAGCAGGCGTTCGGCGAATCGCGTCTAATTTGACGCCAGATTCGGTCGCCTTAGTTCGAAACAACGGCTTCCGTCCATCATTGTGCTTGAATCACCAACTCGGGACGCGATTTGCGTAACTGTTCGATTCCGGCGGGAGTGATGCCTTTCAGGCCAGTCAGTGACAGTTTTTTTAGCGACTTGGAGGCTGATAATGAT
>JAQGHT010000925.1 GCA_028291565.1 Planctomycetaceae bacterium
AATGCTTCGTTGCGAGGCAACGAAGCAACCACGGCGTCTGGTCGAAACACGTTGCTTAGCTCCACGGCGTGAACCATCGGTTCCACGTCGGATGTCTCAACTTCATTCAACGTGTCTACATATTGCAGCACATTGCCCAACTTGGTGGCGTAGTCCGCCAGTTCCGCGTCCGAAAGTTTCAATCGGGCGAGAAGTGCGACTTTACGAACCCGTTCGACATCGAGGATTTCCGACATCTTTATCGATTACCAATCTCAAGTGGTAGGCAATGTGAACAGCTTACGAACGACAGCCTTCTTGACGGCACCGGACCGAATACACTTGACGCAGACCCAGCGACGGACTGTTTCACCATTTTCGTCGGTGCGAACTCGTTGCAAGTTCGGTTGCCACTTGCGTTTGGTGATACCGGTCGTCTTGCGTCCGTTACCGCCCAAGTACTTCGCCTTACCGCGCTGCTCGACTTTGAAGCCGACAGACGGTCCTTTTTCACAGATTTCACACCAAGGCATTTCCAATCCCTTTTTAAAAAACACAACCCGCTATCTTGCGGGGGTTGATTCTCTACTGAGTCACCATTGACCAAACCAGGGCGCCATCCCTAGCCTGTCTATTCGGGCCTGACTATTCGGCAAGCCGCCAATTTTATCGCTTGATCTGCGAATTGCAAGTTACAGTCAGTCAAACCGCTCTTGCTATTGCAGAACGGGATTTTATCGCCTTGTCTTATCCTTTGCAAGCGAAATGAGATACGCTCATTTCGGGGGTGACTGGCAAATGTGAATGCAGCGATTAGCGAGAATGCGCCAATTCTCCCCTTCGTAATTCACCTGCCACGATCGTATGAATAGCAGGATCATGGCTGGAAAAAGCCGGAAAAATGCTTGGAAAGATATTGAAGACATTGATGAGGATCAAAATCTCCGCCGTTCCTTGATCCCATGATTCTGGCATACATCATTTTTCTGTTCCGCCACTTAATCCTCCCCTGATCAATAATCCTGCCAAATCCACGATTGGAAAGTTCCTCAAGCTGGACTGAATTGCCCTACTGAAATGGAGGGCGATGGTTGGCAGATTACTCCTCGCATGACTGGCATCTCATTCGGATGGGCCAACTTGCAGCAATCGGACGTCGAATCGAACATGCTGGATGAAAATGCCCTTAGTTTACGATCCCGGCGAATTTCTATTCCCGTTAGCTGGTTTCCCAAAGCGGTACGACACGTTATCATTTCTGCATCCGAGTTCCTCGGAGTTTGGAATCTGGAGCGACTGGATCCCAACTTCAAACCGCTGCCGAAACTGATCGCATGAACCGTATTCTGTTGAAATCGAAAATCCACCGTGCCACGGTGACTCAAGCCGAACTGCATTACGAGGGCAGCGTCACGATCGACTCTAATCTGCTGGATTTGGCGGATATTGTCGAGTTTGAGCAGGTTCAGATTTACAACGTGACGAACGGAAATCGTTTGACAACATACGCAATTCGCGGCGACGCGAGTTCTGGCATCATCTGTATTAATGGGGCGGCAGCTCATTTGGTGCGCCCCGGGGATATGATCATCATTTGCACATACGCCCAATTTCAAGGGGCGGAATGCGATTCCCACACGCCGAAAATTGTCTTTGTCGACGCCAAGAATCGTCCCAAGACCGTGCTCACCAAGCAAATTTGAATTGTCCGTGCAGAAGAGTTATTTTTCGGATGACAGCATGTGCCGCTTCGACGAACGCCATGCGATCGTGGCGTTCTCCAGTCACAGGATTGTCGCAAAATCAGCGACCATAACGTCGCAACGGATGACGCTGCAACACAGGACCATCATCATCAGCAGCATAGCACCATTTGCGGAGAGTCTTCGATGAAACGCGTGTTGGCCCTGATCCTTGCCGGCGGCAAAGGTACTCGTCTCGATCCGTTGACTCGCGAGCGTGCCAAGCCGGCCGTTCCATTTGGCGCTGTCTATCGAATCATCGACTTTCCGCTGTCAAACTGCATCAACAGTGGGCTGCGTCGAATCCTGGTTATGACGCAATACAAGGCGACAAGCCTGGACCGGCACATCAATCTGGGATGGCGATTCCTATGTCGAGAACTGGACGAGTTCATCGATATTCTGCCCCCTCAGCAGCGAATCAGCGAAGACTGGTATCAGGGCACGGCCGACGCCGTCTATCAGAATATCTACACGATCGAAAAGAATCGCCCTGAATTGATTCTGATCCTCGCCGGTGACCACATCTACAAAATGGATTATTCCATAATGATCGACGAGCATGTGGCCTCGGGGGCCGATGCGACGATCGGGTGCCTGCCTGTCCCATTGAATGAAGGTACAGAATTCGGTGTAATGCAGATCAACGCCCAGCAAAGAGTCATCCAGTTTCGCGAAAAACCTAAAGATCCCGATCCGATGCCGGATGACCCGACGCGCTGCCTGGCCTCAATGGGGATTTACGTCTTTAATGCGAATTTCCTGCTGGATCAGCTATGTCGGGACGCCACAAAGCAGACAAGCGCGCATGATTTTGGCAAGAATATTATCCCGTCGATACTCGAGACACACCACGTGAACGCCTTTCCGTTTCGCGACAAAAACACGGGCAGCACTTCATATTGGCGCGATGTCGGGACAATTGAAGCATTCTACGAAGCGAATATGGACTTAGTTTCGGTCAATCCCGAGCTGAATCTCTATGATCAGACTTGGCCGATCCGCACGTATTTACCCACGGATCCGCCCCCCAAATTTGTGTTCGCGGACCATAATTGGACTCCGCCACGGGTTGGCACCGCCCTGGACAGCATGATCAGCGGGGGATGCATTATTTCCGGAGGTCTGGTCAATCGATCTGTCCTCGGCCGCAATGTGCGAGTGGAAGAATTTGCGGAAGTGCATGAATCGATCATTATGGATTATGTGAAAATCGGCAAAGGGGCAAAAGTCCGCCGGGCGATCATCGACAAGGGAGTCGTCATTCGAGAGGGCGAAACGGTCGGATACGATCACGAAGCAGACTTGGCTAAAGGTTATACAGTGACCGAGACCGGTTTGACGGTCATCGCCAAAGTCTTGAACTTCGCCGAGCCATCTCCGGGAGCCTAGAGTGGGTGCTCAGAGTTATTTGCAGCCGAATTGGTGAGAATTTGGTCATTTTGTAGCCAAATTCGTGAGAATTTGGGTGATTGAAGACGCTGGCCCGAAGTCTCACGACTTCAGCTACGGGCAAGATGCAAAGTTCAACTGAACTGGCGTCGCGACAACAAGCTTTTGAATGCCGACTCGAAGCATTGAAGCAGCCGCCGTTCGCACAACAATTCATTCGATTCAGCCTCGGACACGCACCATGGCCAAAAGTTCGACTGTCCTAATTCCGCCTTGCAACTATTGGTTATTCAAGTCTGAACCGTCGGCATTCTCCATTCAAGATCTCGCGCACGCGAAAAACAGCACCTATTATTGGGATGGCGTCCGCAACTATCAGGCTCGAAATTATCTGCGAGACACGATCAAACTTGGGGACCGGGTCCTGTTTTACCACAGCAACGCAGATCCCATTGCAATTGTCGGGACTGCCGAGGTCGTCAAGGCAGGCTACCCTGACCACACGGCATTCGATTCAACGCATCGTTACTTCGACCCCAAGAGCAAGTCGGAAGTTCCAACGTGGTATATGGTGGACATTCGTTTGATCCAGGAGTTTCCGCAGCCGATTACTCGGGATCAGCTGCGAGAAACAACCGCGACTTCCACAATGCAAGTCTTGAAGCGCGGGATGCGCCTTTCGATTCAACCTGTCACGAAAGCCGAATGGTTGGCAGTGCATGAACTTGCCGGAGTGAGCGATACCCTTCCGTCTCGGCCTCGGCTCGGTTCTAATGTCTGACGATCATGGGCGGAATTCTTCCGCCCTCCAAGGCTGGTTGATCGAACCGATATTTCACCTGGGAGATGCGACGATGCGCCGAGTAGTTGGCTGGGATCTGTGCTTATTCGTAGGAAGTTATGTGGTCTTGCTGGCCGGACTGGGGCCGGTGAGTGCCGCCGAACTGGCTTGGGAGCGGCTGAAACTCGACGACGAGTTTCGTTCAGAAGGAGCCACTGCGTTTGACGTCGATCATGACGGTAAACTCGATGTGGTTACGGGCGAACAGTGGTACTCGGGAGCCGACAGCAAAGCCCATGAAATTCAACCGATTGGCAAGTACAACGGAGCAGCGGGTTATAGCCACAGTTTTGGACTGTTCAATTATGACGTCAATCAGGACGGCTGGGTCGACGCCATTGTGATTGATTTTCCAGGTGTTCCCTGCCATTGGTTCGAAAACCCCAAAAACGAGGCTGGACATTGGAAAAAAAACGAGATCTGGCATAGCGCCGCCAACGAGTCCCCACAATTCAAGGACGTTACGGGCGATGGCAAGCCTGAACTCGTCATGGCTTCAGAACCGGAAGGGATCGTTGGATACCTGGAAATTCCCCATCCGGACAACTGCACGAAGAAATGGAAGTTCACCGCCGTCAGTGTGGAAAAGATCCCGGTTGGAAGCCACCGCTATTATCACGGCCTTGGAGTTGGTGACGTCAATCGCGACGGAAAACAGGATGTCATCATTCCTCATGGATGGTGGCAACAACCTGACAAATTGAATGATGGTCCATGGCAATTCCATCCTCTGACACTCAGTAAAGACGGGAAGGGCGGTTCCTTTCCAGCCGCCGATATTCACGTCGACGACCTGGATGGCGACGGAGACAGCGACCTCATGTTAAGCTCCGCACATGGCCGCGGCGTCTGGTGGTTCGAGAATGTCGGATCCAACCAGGAACCGGCTTTTGCCTATCACCTGATCAGTGACGCCTTCACACAAACTCACGCCCTCGATTATGCGGACATTAATGGCGATGGTACCAACGATTTGATCACGGGGAAGCGATTCTATGCCCATGGCCCGGGTGGCGATGAAGAACCTCAAGCGGAAGTCGTGATGTATTGGTTTGAAATTCAAAAAACCAAAGGCGCTCCACCGAAATTCATTCCTCACAAGATCGATGCCGGAACAGGTACGGGCGTGGGAACCCAGTTCCAGGTCGTTGACTTCAACGGCGATAAGAAACTGGATATCGTGTTGTCGAACAAGAAGGGCGTCAACGTCCTGATCCAGAAGTAATTTGATCACGCCACAGTCTGGTAATCTGAATGGTTACCGATTCAAAACGTGGTGGTACCCCATTTTGTATTCCTCTTGTCGCTGAATTCGTAAGAATTCGAGTACCTTGGCACGTTTCAAAGGCCTGACGAATTCAGCCATGAGGGAATCTACGTCACGTGGACGGAAAGCCGAATTTACCGGGTACTTTGTGGCAGATGAGCCTGACCAAAGAGATAAATCGTTCTGATTCCAAAGATCATTTCGATTACACTAAAACTCAAAGTACATCATGGGGCCAGATTGCTTCGCATTTGGCTCAAAACTTTCTCCTCGAGATTGCGTTTGTAAATCTGTCGCAACGTGTCGCCGGCGTTGTAGTATCTACAATCTCGATTTGAATGAACACCCTGAAGAGCAGGATTTCTGTGGAATCTCCGGGGCGGCTGGGTTGGTGTGATTCGACTCGAAAGACTAGTCCGGCAGACTTTAACACGCGGCCCCCTGTTCAATGTGATTCACCGCCAAGGCCTGCCAAATCAAAACCGCAACAGTACGGCATGGCAAATGCGATCTGATTTGCTCGCCAGCCTCTCAGGGAGACCGGCGAGCTCGCACCCGCTCAGACTCAGGATGCAGTTGGCCCGCGTTTCGGTTTGCCGATTGACGTCTGGGCTTCGGGGACCAGGTCATGATGAAACTCAGTTGCTATTTTGCCGTGTCAGTCGTTGCGTTAGCACTATCCGGAGCCTCAATTCAGGCGGGCGACCTTCTGCCGCAAAAGACTGCCGACTGGAGGGATGGCTACTCTCCGTCTTATTCGGGGAATGGTTCCGGTTATGTTCCGTATAGCATTGGACAGCCTGGAAATTCCCCGTACGGTCAGTGGTCGCCAAGTGCGAACGGGCCCTATGGCAATCCAGGTGATTCCACATATGGAGGGGCGTACGGCGGTAATCAATTTCCGAATTCGTCGGGCGCGTTTTATCGGGGTCCAGGGCAGGGCGGCCACCGGTGCCATCATGGTAGTTGCCGACCAAATTTCACCAACAGCTACGGCGCGAATTCGATGCCGCTTTTTGGGTATGGGAACCCCGGTTGGGGAGCTTCGCCATATGGCCCGACGTCTGGGCCTCAGGCGGGTTACGGATCTGGAATGGGACAGCCATTCGGGACAAATTCTGCACCCTCCTTTCAACCTCCAGTGCCAGCATTTGGCTCTGGGACGAGCTTTTCAGCGCCGTCATATCCAGGTCAGCCGTACCCCAATCAGCCGTACCCCGGGCAGTCCTTTGGTACGCCGAATCAGTCGTACAACCAATCACCGAATTCCTATAGCCCGCAACAGAATCTCTACAATCGACAGCCGAATTCGTTCGGCCAACCGATGAACTCATTCGGGCCACCACAGAATTCGTTCGGTGCACCGCAGTCATACGGACAACCTGGATCAAATTTCGGGCAACCTGGCCCCGTCTTCAATCAACCTCAGTCCAGTCCGTTCTATCAGTAGACGGCAATTTCGATCGCGAGATTTCGTCCAATTCGGGAGCCGCGTGAGGGAATTCAGGATGCTGATTTTCACGCGGCCAAGATTGCCAGGCGTTGGCGAATTGAAAATATGGAACAAACTGCAGCAATCTCTGGAGAGATTGGCCACGATCATCCCTCAGCGCATTGCCTCTTTGTGTCTGCTCAATGTCGAACAGCGACACCAGAATGAACAACAAGAACCACATTCAATTGCGAGCCGCGCCGAATTGAGCGCGGCTTGTGCAGTTTGGCTGCAAGTGCGAACGATCGGCATCTGAGATCAGCTGGCAATTGCGGCTCAATCGTATCGGAATACGCGTTGTAACGCTTTGCCGCGGAACAGTTTGCGATCGGATTGCTCTTGACGCGCCAGTGTTTGTGAAGATAATCAGGTCAGGCAAGCTGAAGCTGCGTGTCAGCAACTTCTTTTTCTGCCAGCCATGGAACATCTCCCGAAGATTGCACCGCAGCCGTGATCGAGACGCACTCGTTCGTCGCTTTCTCAACTGCAACTCTACATTTTCTCGTCACCAACTGACAGGACCAACTGCCGTGCCCAATTTAATCGTTTCAGTTGCCAGGAAGCTGTTGTGCTTAGGAGCTTTTGCCAGCATTTCAGCATTTTCCGTCGCGTTTGCTGTGCAAGCCAAACCTGCCGCCAAGGCGGCCGAAAAGCCCGCCGAGCACGGTCACGCGGATCATGGACCGCACGACGGAGCGTTAATTGAACTCGGGGAAGAAGAATATCATGGTGAAATCGTGGTCGATGACGATAAGGACCTGGTCACGATTTATGTGCTCGACGATAAGGCCAAAGCTGCCGTCCTGACTGATGCGAAAGATGTGGCAATTAATCTCAAGCACGCCGGAAAAGGAGTGCAATACAAACTGAAGGCGCAACCTCAAAAGGGTGAGCCCGAAGGCAAATCTTCTCGCTACAGCCTCAAAAGCCACGATCTGATCCACGCTTTGGAGCACAAGGACTCAAGTCCGATGCTGCGACTGACCATCAAAGGCAAGACTTACACGGGCAAAATTGACCCACAAGTGCATGACCACAAGGCTGAAACAAAAAAGTAACGTAGCGGGTCGAGGCCCTGAATCAAAAGAGAGCGTGCGAGATTGAATCTCGCACGCTCTTTTTTTTGATTCCTGATGGGCGAAACCGCGAGACGCGAAACGCGACGTTTCGGCGAATTCATGGCCTCGGATTTGTATGGATTGGGACGGCTACGGATTTACTTATTTCATGGGCGTCTCAACCTCCGAAATAGCGAGCAGCCAGATTGACCCACGGCGCGATACGCCATGAAGGATTTTAGCGTGGCGAATTCCCCGTAGCCGAAATCGTGAGATTTTGGGCGGAACACGTCGATCGGCCCGAATTCTCACGAATTCAGCTACGAAAATCCTTCGCAGCGGCGCGGATCGCCGAAAAGAGTCCGTTTTACGTCGCGAATCGCGCCGCGGCACAAACATTTTTCAGGATCCGTCACGCAACGGTTTTCTCTCTCGTCGAGAATGCTATCATGAAGGACGCCGCGAGGTTTTTGCCTCTTTGTAATTGTGTCATTCCATCCGGCGAAAGGACATGCTGCCGTGATACGGGCGACATTGTTGGTGATTCAGGGAGTTGAACAAGGAGCTCGCTTCGAAATTGGCGAGACCGCCGCCGGTATCGGTCGGGGTCCCCAAAATGAAATTCGCTTGCTGGATACCGAAGCCTCTCGATCGCATGCTCGAGTCTCGCTGCAGGATGGTCAGCTGGTGCTTACCGACGTCGGCAGCTCGAATGGCACTTTTGTAAACGGACGCCCAGTACGCAATCATCTCCTGGCGGACGGCGATCAGATTCTGGTCGGCCGCAGCGTTCTGTTGTTTTCGCTGGTACAAACTGAGGCCCCGGTTCGTGACGTCTCGCACAAGATCCTGTTGCTCGGCCAGCACGATCCAGCGGATCAGTCCAAAATCGTCGGAGTAGGTGTTTCGTCAGACGGCAGTGAATTGCATCCCGCCGGCCCGGTAACTGAACAGCAGGCACTCGAGCAGACGCTTTCCAACTTGCAAGTGCTGTATCGTATTTCCGAGGAAGCGGTTCGCCCCGCGATCGCAGTTGAACAGATGCTACAGCGCATCCTCGATCTGACGCTACAGGCAGTCGGTGCGGACCGCGGCTGCATGCTGTTGCGAGACCCATTGACAGGGGAAGTCGCGCCGCGAGTTTTCAGCCCTATGAGGGGCAAGGCGGCGGCCCCCCCGATGCCCGTATCGCGAACCATCGTGGACTATGTGCTCAAGAACCGCCAGGGGGTTCGGACTTCCGATGCGAAAGCCGATAGCCGTTTCGCAGGAGGGCAAAGCATCGTCCAGGGTGGAATTCGCGAGGCGATTTGCGTCCCCATGCAAGGTCGCTACGAGCTGACCGGAGTGATTTACGTCGACATCTCCACGGGCGCCGATCAGGTTTTGCTGCAAGGCGGGGTACGGCATCGATTCGGAGAGGACTTGCTACGCCTCATGGTGGCCATTGGCCGTCAAGCGGCGTTGGCGGTTGAGGATCAACGGTATCAGCAGGCCCTCGTTAAAGCGGAGCGTTTAGGAGCAGTGGGCCAGACGATTGCCACGCTGAGCCACCATATCAAGAACATCCTGCAAGGGGTCCGAGGCGGCAGCTATCTGATCGATATGGGATTGCGCGATCACAACGAAGATGTCGTGCGTAAGGGTTGGAATATCGTCGAGAAGAATCAGACAAAGATTTACAATCTGGTGATGGACATGCTGACATTCAGCAAAGAACGACAGCCCGTTCCACAACTCGCTTCCGTCAACGAAACAGTTCAGGATGTCTGCGAACTGATGCAGGCTCGGGCCACAGAGCAACGCATTTCGCTCGAGAAAATCCTCGACCCAGCAATGCCCAACACCCTGTTTGATCCTGAAGGACTGCATCGCGCGGTCCTGAACATTGTCAACAACGCATTGGACGCTGTCGAAGGTCAGACCGACGGAAGAATCCAGGTGCAAACCGGCCACGACGCTGTCGGCAAGCTGGTTTATGTCATTGTTACAGATAACGGACCCGGTATTTCCGAAGAACAGCGGCCGAAACTGTTCAATCTGTTTGAATCGACCAAAGGAGGCCGGGGAACAGGGCTGGGATTGGCGGTCAGTCAAAAGATCCTGCGAGAACACGGTGGTGAGATCACGGTTGTCAGCGCGCCCGGTGCAGGTGCCCAGTTCACTCTCGAATGGCCACTCATCGAAAGCGAATCGTCCCACGAATCCGAAACGATGGCGTGAAGTTACTGACAAATGTGGTAGACAATCCCTGAGTTTCAATGGCCGAAACCGTCCTTTTCACTGCAAAATAGCGCCGATCCAGACTGTCCGTCTCAATTGGATTAAGACGCCGTAAAGTTCTCAATTGGGGGAAAAGACTGTTACTAATTGGGCGGGCTGACAACTCTTGACGCAACGTCATCTCCGGTAAGTGCATAAGTGCATGCCTAGGTGTTTGTGCCGAGAATTGATCAATCAACGCTTGCTCAAGAATTCAAATTCTTCACAAACTTATTGACGACAGCTGGGCTGGCGGCAATAATGGAGGGCGTCGGGACGGTAGTTCCGTCTCGCAGATGGTCTACAGCGACATCTCCAACGAGCGTTTCGCTCATAATGCAGCCGGATTTCGCTGAGAATCCGGCAGTAAGAAGGGAATGAATGCGTGATCTAACGGTCGGTTGAGGAGATCACCTTTCGGCATGGTATCTTAAATCAAGTCCATCCGAATAACGGGATCTTAAAAATACAAACCTCGAACGTCCAAGAACATTCATCGCTTCGCTTCGTTCTATCTCGTCCACGCGTACAGTAATCGAGTCCACGGAACTGTCCAATAATCGGATTGTTGCGGCTGTGTAAGTTCGTCTGCACGACGAATGAATGCGACTTCAATTTTCCGTGACCGCCCATTTTCCGTGGGACGCGAGCCGCCAAAGGCACTTGTTGTGTTTGCGGTGGTTGAAATGCGTTTACACTTAGACGGTTTATCACTGACACAATTCGAGCAAAACGATTCGCGTCGATCGCGACCCCGTCGGCAGCTCACTCGAAGAATGTCTCGATATTTCCGTCACGCTCGTGGTGCGTACAGCTACGGGCACCGGAAGGAATGTACGAATTGAATCACCCAGTAATCCCCCCCGATCCGCAAATCGAGCACCCAGCCATTGATTCGCAGTCCACCGCCGTGGTCAGCGAAGAAGTGGTCTGCGGATCACAAGTAGAAAGATCTGAGGAGGCAATGATTTCGAACGTAGTTGAACCCATGGACGCCAAGTCGCGATGCCAGATTCCCGAACTGTCCACGCAATTGGAGAAGGATCTTGTCCAGGTTTTCAAACTGCTGGCCGACGAAACCCGGCTGCGCGTTTTGATGTACCTCGTTCGTGAAGGTGAATTGCATGTGACAGCCCTGTGCGACAAGCTGAACCAAAGCCAACCCGCCGTAAGCCATCACCTGGCCTTGCTGCGGGTAGCCGGTCTGATTGAGGCTCGACGAGACGGGAAGCACAACTTCTACTCGATCAAGGCGAGCCACTTCCAGCGGTTAATGCTCGAACTCTTCAGCAACCTCGTCACTGGCGATGTTGATGAAGTTCGGTTCGATGATTTCGCTCTGAACTATTCGCCAGACTACACACGCTAGAATTCTTCGCGAGTTGAACTCACAAAAAGAAGGCCCCGTGTCCCATCGGACACGGGGCTTTTTTACTTCTCAGTAAAGAAAGTGTGAACTTCCGATCACAAAATCACTTCAACGGCGCTCGAATTACCGCTTCTAATGCAGCCTGATGCACACGCCAGCAGTCGGCTCCCGCAAGATCGTGGGGCAGTTCGAGTGTAATCGTAGGAATCTGACGATCGAGTCCGGCCCAGGAGCCAAAACTGCCTGGCGTTGGATAACCAATGGTTTTCGCAATGCGATATCCGTTTTTGGACTTCATCAGTTCCGCCAGTTTGTCGGCGGGACCGTCATAGTTATTGCACTCGCGTCCCCGTGTGATCGCATGAATCGACACGATCCGCTGCGGACTCAACATCTCAACCGACTTGATGACAGCCTGTGTTTCCGGCTCGCTGGCCGCCTTTTCACCACCGTGGTACGAGCCTGGTTTTGACGTTGCCCAGTTAACTGCCGGAAAGTTCCGGTTCAAATCCACCTTGTTTTCATTCAGCCGCTGATTTCGGACTAATCCATCAGGATTCGCTACGGGAATTATCGCCACACGATATCCCGTATACGCTTCAGGATGCTGTTGCAGATAATCAAGCAGTCGCCGGGCCAGATCACCGCTATTCGGTTCGCTGCCGTGAATCGCGCCAAAAATGAGCGTCACGGGACCTTCGTCGCCGAACACCTGCATCAAGATCGGGATACCTTTGACCGAGTACCCCAATTGGACCGTTTCTGGATGTTTCTGAACGGGCGGCAGTGGCAGCGATTTCGGCGTTGCAACAACCGGAGCAGTTCCGGTCGTGGCCGTGGCTGCCAACGGTGACAATCCGGGGGCCGTTCCGCAACGAACGGCTCCGTCGAGTCCGGTCGTTGGGCAATAGAGTGGCGTTTCGAATGAATAACGCCGGGTTTGTCGCTCCCAGCGTCGTTCGCCTGAAAGTCCAGTGTTTTCAACCAGGAAGCCGCATGACAGCACGCTGAGCATGCAGAACCGCATCCAGGCCGACGACGTCTGACAGCGTTCCATGAAGTTCCTACTTGCTATTCTCAGTTGGAGTTCCGTCCAAAACACTGCGGGCTTTACGAGCCAGTCCGAGCGGTGTGAACGGCTTCTGAATAAAGGCATCCGTGGCTTGGACGATGCCGTGGTGTACGATTGCATCATCCGTGTAACCGCTCATATACAGGATCCGAATTCCGGGCTGAAGTATCCGCATCGATTCCGCTAATTGCCGGCCTGCCATCTCCGGCATTACCACATCAGTCAGCAGTAAATGGATCTGTTCCGGCTGGTCCTTCAGTAATTGAAGTGCCGCAACGCCGTTGCCGGCAACCAGGACTTTGAAACCCTGCGCCTCCAATGTGATTTTCGCTAATGCCCGAACTTCCGCCTCATCTTCGACGAGCAGTATCGTTTCGGTCCCCCGACCAAAGAACTTTGCGTGTTCTGATTCCGGCTCTGCTTTGGCTTCCTCGGAAATCGGGAACAAGACATGGAAACTTGTCCCATGTCCCACGATACTCTCGACACCCACGAATCCATCACATTGTTTGATGACCCCATCCACCACCGCCAATCCCAATCCCGTTCCCTTACCGACTCCTTTCGTTGTGAAGAACGGTTCGAAAATCTTGCTCTTCAACTCTTCAGACATGCCACTACCAGTATCGGTAATGGTGAGGCGAACATATCTACCGGGCTTCGAGTCAGGATAAAGGGAAATGTCGTTCATTTCCAATTCCACACTTCTTGTTTCAATCGTTATCCGGCCACCGGTTGGCATCGCATCCCTGGCATTCACAACGAGATTCATGATGACCTGCTCCAACTGTCCAAGATCGGCCCTGATCAGCGGCAACTGGGGTGCAGGCACGACTGTCAAAAAAATATCCTCGCCAATCACACGGCGAAACAGTTTCACAGACTTGGCGACCAGTTCATTTAAGTCAACGAGCTTCGGTTCAATGATTGTTTTGCGACTGAATGCCAGGAGTTGCTGAGTCAGGCGCGCGGCCCGTTCGCCCGCGTCGCGGATTGACAAAACCCAATCCCTCTGCGGATCTCCCGACGCCAGACCTTCAAGAACCAATTCGCTGTACCCCATGATGATCGTCAAGAGGTTGTTGAAGTCGTGCGCGATGCCTCCAGCGAGCCGTCCGACGGCCTCCATCTTCTGAGCTTGCTGGAATTGCGCTTCCAATCGTTTCCGTTCAGTGATGTCTTCCCACGTTCCCAAGATTCCGATCACCCGGCCTTGCGGATCGTGCATTGGCACCTTGTTCGTATCCAGCCAGATCGTTTTCCCATTCTCCAGGGTGATCGTCTCCAGGATGTGATGCAAGGCCGAGTCCGACTCCATCACTTCACGGTCTTTCCGCTTGAAATACTCGTCTTGTTCTCGCGTGATCGAAGGCATGTCTTCGTTTGAAAGTCCGTTGATGGCGTCGGGACTTGCGAGGCCCATCGCGCGGGCCACGACCTGATTGCACCCCAGATATCGGGATTCGCGATCTTTCCAGAACACGCCTTGCGGAATGTTGTCCAAAACCAGCCGCAGCATTTCCTTTGATTGACGAACCGTATCTTCCGCCAGCTTTCGCTGCGTGATGTCCTGAATGACACCAGTCATGCGGACCGGCCTTCCGGTTTCATCACAGTGCGTTCTACCAATGTCTTGCACCCAGCGTATCGCGCCATCCATTCGGACGATGCGGAATTCCATCGTGAATCCGACCTGTTCCTTGATGGTCCGGTGCAGAGCCGCCTGAACGGACTCCACGTCATCCGGATGAATCAATCGCAAGAACTCATCATAATCCCACTGAAAACTCTCGCCCCCCAGGATCATCAGACTCTCCGGTGATCGAACGACTTGATTCGTGCGCAGATCCCAGTCCCACGTACCCATTTGAGCTGCGGCAAGTGCCAGATTCAGCCGCTCTCGACTTTCCATGAGGAGCTGATCGTTTTCCTTGCGTTTCTGGATGTCGCGGCTAATCCCGACCAGGCCGACAATTGCGCCTGTATGGTCTCTGAGTGGGGCCTTATTCACGAGTCGCCAAGTCTCGCGTCCCGATGCGTCTCGAGCGAGTTCCTCACGGTTGAGAATTGTCTCGCCGTGAAGAATGACTCGCATATCGTCTGCATGAGCCGACTGAGCGTGGTTTCCGGCAAAAACTTCGAATACAGTCTTGCCGACCAGTTCGTTTTCGGTTGAGTGCCCCGTGAATGCCAGTAGCTCCCGATTACACAGACTGTATCGCCCCGCAGCATCCTTGCTAAAAATCACCTCAGGTATTGAGTCAATCAAGGTTCGCAACAATGTTCGTTGATTGAGCAGCGTCTCCTGGGTCCGCTTGAGATCCTCGATATCGGTACATGTCCCATACCAGGCCACAATCGCTTCCTCGGGACCGCGGATGGGGACCTGGCGTGTGATATGCCAACGGTATTGTCCGTCGTGCCGACGGATTCGAAATTCAATGTCGCGAGGTATTCCGAGTCGTAGCGTCTCGCCCCAATGTTGCAATGTTTGAGGCAGATCATCTGGATGTATGACCTGTTCCCAGGACCAGCCGGTGAGATTCTCAATTCCAAGTCCCGTGTACTCCTCGGCCTTTGCATTCAGACTCGTCAATCCCCCATCCGGAGCAGCTGTCCATACGATCTGTGGAATGGCATCTGCAAGCGCGCGAAATCGCCGTGTGCTCTCCTGCAAGGATTCCTCACCGATTTTCCGAGCTGTAAACTCCTTGTGCGAAACCACAGCGCCGCACACCAGCCAGTAAACGAAAACAGCGGACACCAGAATAAACAACATCCCTTTCACTGCGGCCACCCAGAAACTCAGTTCGCCCGGCACGCCCAGCCAGATCAGCGCACGGTCTATCAGCAAGATCCAAAGCAGGCTGAATCCGAAGTAAGCCATAGAGATTCGGAGCGCGGTATTCCGACGTTTGTCCGAGTCGCAGCCCGATGTGACAGTGTTTGATTCTTGACGTTCTTGCATATGCTGAGTCTAGCGACTTTGGCTGCGGGGAAAACCCCACTTCTGACGGACGCTGGCAAGGTCGGATCGTCCCCTTGTCAAAGTGCGTGTACGCGCCTGCAGAAGTTCGGCGAAAGGTGTCTAGATTTCCGCGGCCAGGTTGGCACACGCTGAGGCC
>JAQGHT010000926.1 GCA_028291565.1 Planctomycetaceae bacterium
ATGACCAGGAACGTCGAGAATCGCTGGCTCTGAAAACGATGAATCGCGTTGATCCCGCGGCACTCTATTACTTTAAACGTGAGTTTCGTGCATTGACGGATGTGCGTCATCCCAACCTTGTCAAACTGTATGAGCTGTTCAACGTCGGCGAACAATGGTTCTTCACAATGGAACTGGTCGACGGCGCGGACCTGCTGTCCACATTGCGAGATGCGAAGGCGCCGGGCCGTGTTGCAGCGCGGACATGGCTGGAAAAGATTCGCCACTGCTTTCGACAACTGGCGGCCGGCCTGGATTCGCTGCACCAGAGCGGCAAGCTTCACCGCGACATCAAGCCGCCAAACGTGATGGTGAGTTCGACTGGCCGAGTCGTGCTGCTTGACTTTGGATTGTCTAAGGAATTTGATCTCGCCACTAAGGACTCCAGTACAGAAGTGCGAATTGTTGGGACAATGGCATACATGTCCCCGGAACAGGCGGTGGGCCGTACGTTGTCGCCCGCTACTGATTGGTACAGCGTGGGGGTGATGCTTTACGAGGCGCTGACTGGCCAGTTGCCACGTATTATGAATTCAGAAATGTATCCGGTGCCGTTGGAAGATCCTCGACACCTTGCCTGCCGCGAAATCGCGTCGCAGGCGGACTATGCGACCGACGATCTTTACGAATCGCTTTGTCGGACGTGCATAGATCTGCTGGCGCTGAAGCCCGCGGACCGGTTTCAAGGGCGTGACGCATTAAGGCGAATGGGCTCCGATATCACCCTTGCTGATCCACTCTCTGCAAAGCCTGAGGCAGACCAGTTTGTGGGGCGCCGTCAGGAGCTTGAACTGCTTCACCGCGCCCATCAACTCGCCCGTGCGGGGAGAGCAACATTCATCGAACTTCACGGCCGTTCCGGAATTGGGAAATCCACATTGATACAGCGGTTTTTGGACGAGGCCACGCAGGATCGCACTGTAGTGCTGGCGGGAAAATGCTACGAACGAGAGTATGTTCCGCACAAGGCGTTGGACAGTCTGGTCGACTCGCTTAGCCATTTTCTGCGACGGCGAAAGCGGAGCGAGGCGGAAACATTTCTGCCGCGTGACGTGGCCTCACTTGTGAAGCTGTTCCCGGTATTGCGCCGGGTGGATGCGGTAATGGCCGCTCCGAAAGCCGTCAACGAAATTCCGGATCCTCAAGAGGTTCGTCGCCGGGCGATTGCGTCGCTGCGGGAATTGCTGGGGCGAATTGCCGATCGCATGCCGCTCATCCTCTGGATCGACGATCTGCAGTGGGGCGATATCGATAGTGTTGTTGTCTTGGCCGAGTTATTCCGTTCCCCGCAACCTCCGACGCTGCTGTTGATCGCCTCCTATCGATTTGAAGACTCCGACAAGAGTCCGTGCATCCTAGAGTTACGGAAAGCTTTGGCGACGGCTGGCGCAGAGTTGACGCGGCAAGAGATTCCGGTCGAGGCGCTCGGGGCGGCGGATGCGGGAATGTTAGCGGCAATGTTGCTGAGTCAGGACGCAACGAACACCGTAATGGCTCCGGTAGAACCGCATCTTGCCGCATCGATTGCTCTCGAATCCGGCGGCAATCCGTTCTTTGTCGGGGAACTCGTGCGGCACCAGCGAGAAGCGCACGCGCGAGGAGCTGGTGAAACCACGAAGGTCGATCTTGAATCAGTGCTGATCGACCGAATCAATGGGCTTGCCGAACCGATTCGGCATTTGTTGGAAGTGATTTCGGTTGCGGGTCGACCGTTAGGCGCGAAGGAAGCTTGTGCCGCAATCGGGTTGGGCGAACAAGCTGCGTCGATCGAACAACTCACGGATGCACGGCTTGTGCGTCGTATGCCGTCGTTGCTTCAAGGAGAAATCGACGTTTGGCATGACCGCATTCGCGAAGCCGTGGTGCGGGGGTTATCGACCGAGGAGTGGAGAAAACATCATTACCAACTGGCGATTGTGCTGGAAGTGTCCCAACGCGGTGACCTCGAACATCTTGCAATGCATTTCAAAGAGGCGGGAATGCCTGAGCGGGCTTCGGAATATTATGCGTCGGCCGCGGATCGAGCGGCGCATTCCTTGGCATTTGACCGAGCAGCTCAGTTCTACCGTCATGCAATCGAAGCTGTCTCTGCGGATCATTCGCAGCGGCGCATTTGGCAGACCCTCCAGGGGGACGCCTTGGCGAATGCCGGTCGGGGAGCTGATGCCGCCCAGATTTATCTTCAGGCGGCGGAGGGTTCTCCACCTTCTCAGTCGCTGGATCTGACGCGTCGCGCGGGATTTCAATACTGCATCACCGGGCATCTCGATGAAGGTCGGGCTGCATTTCGCAACGTCCTGGCAAAAATTGGGATGTCCTATCCAGTGAGCGGTTGGCGCACTTTGCTCTCGCTGATTCTCGTTCGGGTGAAGCTGCGGTTACGCGGCCTCGAATTCCGGCGTCGACGTCCGGAAGAGATCTCGGAGCTTGAACGCATTCGCATGGCGATCACCGAATCCGTCGCAATGGGTTCGAGTACGAACAATCCGTGGCAAGGAGCCCTGTTTCAGTCACGACATCTTCTGCAAGCGTTGGAGTCTGGCGACCCGGTTGCCGTCGCCCTCGCTGTGTCGTGGGAAGCGGGTTACGCCTCGATGGAGGGCGGATCGAACTGGCCGCGAACTTCGTACCTGTTGCATGTGACGAAGACGCTCGCTGAAGAGACCGAAGACCCTCATGCGGCTGGATCATCGGCGCTCGCGTTCGGAATCGCCGAGTTTCTCTGCGGGCGATACGTCAATGCCGTTGAGTACAATCGGCAGGCGGAGCAGATTTTTCGAGATCGCTGCACCGGGGTCACATGGGAACAGGATACCGCACAGGTGTTTGGACTTTGGGCCTGGTTCTACATGGGACGGATAGAGGAACTGCGGTCGCGATATCTTACCGTTTCACAGGAGGCGCGCGAGCGCGGGGATCGCTACCTGATGACCACTTTGGGAACGCAAGTGGGTACTTTCCTGCACCTGGTCAACGACGAACCCGCAATCGCGCGCGAGACTTTGGACGATTTGATGTCGCGCTGGACCAATGACGGGTTCACTGTGCAGCATCATAACGCGCTGTTCGCACGTTGCATGATCGACCTTTACGAGAATCATTCGGAACTCGCGCTCCGACGCTTAACCGAGCTGGAAACCCGTTACCGACTCTCGCTGTTGTACAATCTGCAACACATTCGCATCGACCTCAACTTCCTCAAAGGGCGGTTGTTTGCCGAAGCCGCCTTTCGCGACCGGTCTCATTTCGCCGCATGGCTGCGGAAGGCGCAGCGATGCATTCATGCGCTGCGTCGGGAAAGGATGCCGTACGCGTCCGCCTTGGCGGATTATCTTGCCGGGAACGTTGTCCGATCGGGAAATGGTCCGCAGCAGGCGATGCTGCAACACGCTGCCAGGGAACTGGAACGCGTCGACTTACGGCAACTGTCCAAGGCGGCCGATTGGCAAGTCGGACTCGCTCGAAACGATGCGTCCGGGACGGAACTAATCCGCCAGGCGCGAGGCTGGTTTGAGTCACAAGGCGTGGTCAATCCCGCACGCCTGGCACGGGCAGTGTCACTCACGTTCCTCGGAGTGGAATCCGACATTCTTGCTGCGGGCGATAAACGCACCGAAGATGACCGCAAAAGCTCCGTCGATGATCGCGGTGAACCCATATAACAACCTGCCTGGACCTGCGTGGAGCGCGTACCATCCCCCGATGAGAAACACGAGCAGCTGGCACCAGAAACCCATGATCACTAAATCGCGGTTCTTCGTCACGTCGCGGCTGATGCGCCAGAAACCACAGCCGAACATGAAGATGTGCGCGACGAGCAAATACAATAATGCCGGCGCGCTCGTCGGGATTTTCAAATATTCCGGCAATTGGTCAGCGAATGGGAAAATGCACAACAGTCCGACGGAAACCGACAGATTGTAGATCGCTTTCCCTAAAAATAGCCGTTTCCACTCCGGATAGAGGTTTTCGGTCATGATTCCTTGAAATTCCTGGTTGAAGCGGCTTGGAGTGTAATTCGGACCGGGTTCATAAAACGTCATCGTGTGTTGAATCATGCTCTCGTAGCTGTCGAAACGTTTGCGCTCGTAGCAACCGAGTGGATTCTCCAGAACATTCACGGTGCATTTGTTGCAACAGGTGCAGGGGGCAGGCGATATGTAGTTCCGGTCGCCGCGTTCACTGGCCTCACGAGCGAGTTTTGGAAGCTCGGGATTCGCCAGCAGGGGACGCGCCATTGTCACGGCGTCACACGCTCCTGACTGGATCGCTTGCCGGATTACTTCTGGCGTCTGAAAGGCGCCGGTACAAAGTACCGGAATTTTCACCACGGATTTGACCGCCCTGGCGTCTTCGAGACTGAGTCCTTCCAGCATTTTGAAGGGCTGAGGGGCGGACAATTGTTTGTGCAATGCACGTTGCCACATCCACTGCGGAAACGCGCGTCCCCAATAGGAACGGAATAACAAGTACACAAGCGGGCTCAATTCTCCGCTGCGCAACATCGATTCGTAAGTGCGTGCCGAAACGTCGACTGGCAACGGGCCAGCGGGATTGCGCGGATGAATGAACATATTTCCGGTCGAAACGTGAATGGCATCGACGCCGTCCCGCTCCAGCCAACGCGCGATTTGTAAGCCGTCTTCGAGCTGGTTCCCCTTTCCGGGTTCCCCATTAAACAGTCCCAGTGGGAACAAATCATCATTGTGGTCGACAACGCTCAACTTCGCGATCAACGGAAAGTCGGCGAGTTTCGGAATCTCTCGGATTCCTTGAATCACCTCCCGCATGAATCGATAGCGATTTTCAAGGCTTCCTCCGTAGGCGTCCGTCCGTTTGTTGATGGCGGAGCTGAGGAACTGCGTGAAAAGATATCCATTCCCTGAATGGAGTTCGATGCCGTCGGCACCCGCTTCATATGCCCGTTCGGCAGCCGCCACGAAAAGTCGCACGACATCGCTGATGTCATGCGACGACATGAGTTCCGCACGTAATCCGTGAAAGCAGTCACGGTTCGCTGACGGCCCGAGCGGACGTCGTCCCATATTTTCGACCCCGCCGATATCCTGCTGGCGGCCCGAGTAGGAGAGTTGAATGAAGTAGCGGCACGATTTCTCCTGCGACTTGACGGCAGTGTCGTCAAACGACTCCTGGCTGATCCCTTCGCTGCGCAATCCTGCGCGGCGAACTTCGCTGCACACCCGTTTCCAGAATTCGACCTTATCGTTCGAATCGATCATGGCGTAGTTCGGCAGGATTCGTCCCCGCACGTGAATCGGCACGTGGGAAGAGAGAATCGCCCCGACACCGCCGTGGGCAAAACGCTTCTCAAAGTTGACGCGCCACTCGGCACCGGAGCCATCGTAGTTGTCAATCCGCCCAGAAATACTCGAACGGAGAAGCCTGTTTTTGATCAACAACTTCCCGATGCGAAACGGCTCGAAGAGAACATCTCGGTGGCCGTTTGATCCAACTTCCGATGTATTCATGGAGCGTTTCCCGATTTTGTCCAGTCGAGTTTCTTCACTCAATTCCGTTTACCAGATCTGCATCGAAGATGTTACCCAATCGGAATGCCGCCGTCAAAACCACTTGAACATCATGAACAGCGAGGACAGGCAAAAGTGATTGGAACAATCAGCCGGAACGCGAGTGATCGGTTCCGGTTTCACTGATAGCTCCGAACCGAGTGCGGGCTCGCTTTGGGCCTCCAACGGCTGATCAAATTGCTGGAAGTAATTGCCACTCCCTCAGGCGGTGCACGCAACTCCGATTCCGCCACTGCTCCCGTGGACTACTTGGCTTTCTGGCGATAAAGCGTGGGATCAATGGCGGAGGCCATACGCTCGGGATCGAGCAGGATTCCCAGGAATGCTGAAATCGCAGGTGCCAACCGGGCCGGGTCGGCGATCATCCGGCTGAAGTCGCAGGGAAACACGCGCATATTGGGTTGTTTGCTCATCCAGATTTCCAGCGCGTCCAGATGCCGCGTGAAATGTTCTCGCATGGCTTGTTGTTCCAGTCCGCTTTCGACCTGTCGAGACGCCAACATCTGTTCCTGAGAACGAATCACTTCCGTCAGATCGCGCCGCATAAACACAATGCAGTATTCAAATTGCCTGGGCAAGTGATACAGCAACTGCGAAACGACTTTGATGGCGTGGCCTTCAGCTTCCGCCAGCCAGGAATTGTCGGCAGCCAACCGCCGCACCTTCTGGTATTCGAAATAACCGCGCGGATTATTCTCGTCAGCGGGTCGTTCCTGGTCACACAAGAGGGGCAGTCCGCCGGCCTGCAGAATCTGCATCATCATCGAAGTGCCCGACCGGGGAAGCCCTGAGACTACTGTAATCATCGTTTCGTCCATACGCCTACGCGATTCGAATTCCAAACAGCTTGCCAAGGCCTAACGAGAAGACCATGATCAGCACAAAGGCGACAATGGTCCAATGCATTTCACGATCTCCGAGCCACAGTTGCCGTGTAGGATATCGTACATCAAATCGGACCACCGGCGAATCTCGGGAAAGTACGGTTTCGGTGGGATGCAGGAACTCGCGCCACCAACCGGGACGCTGGCATTTTGGTGCGACGCGGGCCAGACGTTCTTCCACCAAGATCGACCTGCGTTCGACAAGTCCTCCGACCTCAATCTCAATCCAGCCGACACCGATTTCGTGTGCGCGAACGCTCAGGCACAATTCATTGCGCAGCGGAATTCGGACCCCCGGATTCACGAGACTCAAGGAATCCGAAGTCGTAATCCTGGTTGATGATTGTAAAACGGCGTATGCGGGATCCAATTCGATTTCCACAACTGCCGATTCGCTGACCCGTAGCGGGCGATATTCAAACCAGGCTGAGAGTTGAGCGAACATGCACCATAACGGCAGGATACTGACCAGCATGGGAATTACGAACGTGGAAAGATAACTCCCATTCGCTAACGCGATTCGCCAGCAGGCCGTCAGGCTGACGCGTAGATCGTGGCGAAACAGCAGTAATTCCAGGACGCGCGCGATCAGGCGATCTCGAGCACGCCGCATCGCCGTTTGGTTGGAACTCAATCGGAACAAGCCGAGCAGGATGCCGGATACTGCCAGCGAGGCAAAAATCAGGGCTGGCCAGGGCGATTGGAATGTCCAAGGCGAAAGCAGCAGGTCCGTGAGGCTCGTCAGGATGTGATTGACGATCGACATGGCTATTCGATGTACCCCAGACCCTGCAGTCGTTTCCGGACTTCGTCTTCGGACTGTGCCTGTTCAACTTCAGCCGCAGCTTTTTCCAGAACATGCACGATAAACTCATCCACCGAACTATAGCCGGCGATTTGCGATGCCTTCGTCAGGGTCTGATAGAGTGCGCGATCAATTTTGACTTTCGGTTCAAACATCAGCGGACTTTCTAAGAGTCAAATCGTGACCGGTCATCTCAGCGGGAATTGGTACCCCAAACGCACTGAGGATCGTTGGCGCGAGATCTTCAATTCGTGGCTTCTGGCTGGAGATCGCCCGGCTACTCAACAAAACTCCTGGGACGAATGCCGGATCGACGCAGTGGTCTCCACTCCAGGCGTCGGTATTGTCCAGGATGTGCTCCCGGGGAAATCCACCGAGAATCGTATCCCACGAGGCCCGATAATTGGGATGATACCCCAAAATCAGGTCAGGTGCTTCCTCGGCATGCGGACCGGTATAGACGTCGCTTGCGCGGAAAACGTTCGCGATGACGGGCTTACCATTTTCAGGATCTTTCACAGCCTTCAGGCGAGTAATAAGTTCCTGCGTCAGAGCCTCAATTTCGTCTGGACGAACCAAGCCCTGTGATTCACGTCCCTGCCGATTGAGATAGAGACTATTGATTCCCACGCCGTAGGCTTTGGTGCGGGACCAGTCGACGCCTGGGAATAAAGTCGAGCCGGATCGTGCCGGGGCACCTTGGGTCCGAAGATACCCTTCATCCAACAACCAGGAGTTCAAATTGAATTGTCGGCGGAATGATGTAAAGCCATGATCCGACATGACGATCAGCCAGTCATCGGGACCGATCCGCTCCATCGCCAGGCCAATCGCCTGATCGACTTTTTCATACAGGGCGGGCAGGAAGTCGCCCTGTGATGCCGCGAGTTCCCGGGAATAAAGCGGATGGCCCGGATCAAGGGTGCGCCAGAAGACATGGCAACTCAGGTCGAGAGTTGAAAAATAATAGAACAGGAAACCACGTTGAAACCGACCGAGTTCATGTTCAAAGAATCGCAATCGTTCTGCGTGCACGAACATTGCCTGCTGGCGGTACTCGGCCGCATTCAAGACTCCGGCTGACAAGGCGTGGGTATCTTCGACCATGCCCTGGGTGTAGTAGTAGCCCAATTCCCGTACCAGATGCCGCGAATAGTCTGGTGGAGTGGAAATGGGGACGGCCGGGTCGGCTGGATTGATGTTGACGGGCGAAACATACAATCCGAACGGCTCACGCACGCTTTTCAAATAGAGGCGGCAAATTCCGGAGACCTCGACGGCATAAGGCACGAGCGAAAATCGAACGACAATCCAGTCACTCCACTCGCCTTCGCTCAGCACGACGACCGTATCTTGCACCACTATCTTTGCCGATGGCCGGTCGGGATCCCGATTGACAGTCACTGTAATGGCGGTTCGCTCTTGTTTGGCTGAGAACTCATTCACGGGCCCCTGCAACAAGCATGTCACGGAGTGGTCGCTGAAGCTAATTTTTTCGATGTGTCCGCCCGAGAGATCTCGTGTTCGCGCGGAACGGTCGTCTGTGAAATACGTGAAAATCCCATAGCCTCCCTGCATATCGGGAGTTCCCATGCCGGACAAGGAAGTGGCTTCCGAATCAGTCGGCGGGAAGTTCGCGGGCATCCGAAAAATTGAGCAATCGATCCCCTGCCGCTCCAGTTCATTCCAGAACGTCGGACCCCGGCGTCGAGATCGAATCGAGCCCGGAGCCGTGGGAATGGCCCAGCGACCGATTTTGAGTGGTTGCCCCTGGCCTTCCAGCCGCGCGGTCGAGTGATAGGGCTGCATCGTCGCCGGATCACGGGCAATGAAGTCGAAGATCCCATGCCCTCCCGGGTTCGTCCCGGAAATGAAACTGGACCACGCCACCGGACTTTGCGGCGGAGTACTCGTCTGCAGAGGTTGAAAAGAACCTCCTTGGATCAGCTTCTGGCAATTCGGCATGCGGCCCGCCTGCATGTACTTTTGCAGCAGTTGGGGGTCCATGCCGTCGACACCCAGGACGATCATGCGCCCTGGAGCTCCCGATTTGAGCGCGTGCCTTCCCCGGCATCCTGCTGCGAGCACAGAAGTGCCGGTTGCCTGCAGGAAGACTCGCCTGGAGAAATTTCCGTCAGGAATTCTTCGTGACCAGATCATGTGATAATTCTTGCGTTTTCACGATGTTTTGACTTGGCACTGCCGTCGGCTTTAACAGCGAGCGAGCTCGGCCGTCCATGTAAGCTGGAATCGGAACGCCAAACAATTGCAGCAGGGTCGGAGCCATGTCCAGAATTGACAGCGATTCACTGTCCGCCAGTCGTCGATTCGAAAAGAACACGCCTGGAACCAGGGTTGGGTCGACACAATGGTCTCCGCTCCAGAAGCGTGTATTATCCTGGAAGACTGGACCGTGACAGCGTCCAACCGCATTATCCCACGATGCCCGATATCCGCGTTCGTATCCGACGATCAAATCCGGCCCATTCGCCACATAGGCTCCATGATAGGCCTTCCGGCTGTCATAGACCTTTCGAATCGCCCGGCAGGCGTGTTCCTTGTCATTCAAAGTCTCCAGTTTGCCGATGATTTCATCCCGCAAAGCAGCAGCCTCCTGGGCCGAAACAATTCCGCGTGACTCGCGGCCGGTCTGGTTGATGTAGATCCCGCTCAGTCCAAATGCATATGCCCGAGTCTTCGTCCAGTCAACATCCGCCAGATATTCACCAGGGGTGATACCAGTGCGGAGCGTCAAATATCCGTGCTGTTCCAGCCAGACGTTCAGATTCACAGCCCGTCGAAATTCGCAGAAGCCATGATCCGAAATGACAGTGAACACGTCGTCATTCCCAAGCTCTGCGGCAGCACGTCCGACAAGTTCATCCATTCGCTCATACATCTGGTCGATGACTGCCGCATGCCGCTCGATATCTCGGCCTTTGTTTGCCGGGTGTGCCGGATTGTCGTGCCGGAAGAACATGTGCTGGATGCGGTCTGACGCGTCGAAAACGCAAACCGTCAGTCCGCGTTGCATCCGTCGCAAGGCATCGAGAAACATCCGTTCGCGTTCATCGTGAATTTTCCAGGCCTGTTCCAGGAATGCCTCTTCCGAGATCGCACCCGAATTCAGGCCCCACGTGTCTTCGGCCAGGCCCAGCGTCGCGAATGAGTTATGGAGTTTGGCGAGGTAAATGGAATAATACAGCGGATGCGACATGGGCATTGCCGGCCGCTCGGGATCGAGATGGATCGGGGAAACATAAAGTCGCAGATGCGGTTGCAGGGCCTCCAGTCGAAATTGGCAGATGCCATTGGCTGTTTGCAGGGTTCCGCAAGGAAACCGAATTCGGCACCATTCAGAAGCCTTCTGTAAACCCAGTCGAACGACTTGACCGCTGACTCGGATTTCGATCTGTTGCTGTTCGGGAAAAATCTGAATTTGCAGTGCAACGCGAAAATCAGCGGATGCAGTTCCCGATTGATGGGGAGGGCCGGGCAGAGAAGTTTCGATGCGATTGCCGCTGCGAGTCACAGCGATATAGAGGCCCCCAGTGGCATGTCGGCATTCTTCCTGATCCGTGGTGAACAGCGTGAAGGATCCCTGTGTTCCACGCAGATCGGGCAAGCACATCGCCGAAAGCGAGAGACCGAAAAACTTCTCGGGCGGAAAGGTGATCGGGACCCGGATGATGGTACTGAAGACTCCGTAATCCCCCAGAATCTTCCAGAACGGCTGGCTCTTTCGCAGCAGCCGAATTGATGCTCCGCCCAATCCCAGCCAGGCCAGCCAGCCGTTGGCGTGAGATTCGGTAATGCGTGTGGAAGAAAGTTCCGGCAAGTAGGTCCGCAGATCGCGGTTCAGGAAATCGAAGATATTATGCTTTCCTGGGTTCACACCGGTCTGGAACGAGGACCAGGCAACCGGCGAAATCGGAGGCAATGTCGTCCGCAATTCCGTAAATGTTCCCTGCTCGGCGAGAGATTTCAGATGTGGTAATCGCCCCTGGCTCATCAGGCGGCGCACGCGGGCCGGATCGAGACCATCAAGACCGAGGACGACTGCGCGTCGGGTTTGCGGTTTCGTCAGACGAGTTTGCCTGCGAATCCAGATCCAGACGAACCGAATTGGCCAGGTGAAAATGGAAACGATCAGGAACGCAAAGGCTGTCAGGAGCACAAAAAAGGTGCTCAAAAAAGTGATCCCGGCTCCTGGACCGATATAAGCGAAGACGGCATCACCCAAGATAAAGTGAGAGATGCCAACGGACATGG
>JAQGHT010000939.1 GCA_028291565.1 Planctomycetaceae bacterium
AAATGTAGGCCCGTTCACAGTCGGTACAGTGGTGCATGCGGTTGGTTCAACACGAGGCGTTGATTACTTAAGGACTGGCGAGTTAATCAGTGTCGGAACCATTTGTGGGACGTCCCCCCTGCCCAACATCGCGCCAGACGGACAGGAATGTCCGTCCTACAGCCATGCAACATCGGCCGGATTCACGCACTCCCCACGCCGTAACTCTGCAGCGTCGGCAGTACGGACGGTTTGTGCTGCCTGGCTAGCTCGGCGAGTCGATCAGGATGAGTTGCATTCAGGATCGGCCCGAACTGCAACTCCAGCTGGGTTTCTTGAACCCGGCGCGTCACTGTGGCCTCAGCCTCGGCGGCGACGCGTTGGTGATCACTGGCGATCGCATGTTCGCGACGGATCTTGGTCTCTCTGGAGTCAGCGATTGGCCAGCCCTCTCGTTCGTCAGTGCCATCCTGACGATGAGCAGATTCTTCTCTGTACATTTTGTACCGTTCTCTGAACAAAAATTGAGTATTTTACCTCTTGTGGTGACCGAAGCTTTTGCATATCGTCAAACGTTAGTTGTTGAGTTGTTGTCAACGGATCGGTGACTCAAAACGGCGTTGCCTCGTGGTCCACAACATTCCGCGGCATTCTGGTCCACAATATTCCGTGGCACTCAAAGGACGGGCCGGCTGCATGCTTGGGTATATTTCTCATCCTGGTCACTTTGTGATCGAAGAATCATCATTCTGGTGTTCATCGCGGGAACGATGGTCTTACCGCGCTCCGTTAATCCCAATGGGACGACTTTCAATCAGATCTCGAGAATCCCGTTGAACACTGCACTGGCATTGCGCAGCGTGTCGACTCATTTCGAATCTTGCTTGATCTCTACTGACTGAATTGGGGCAATCAGGCGTAAGCTTTTATGGATTGACACCAGTTCGAGATCTATGATTTGTCACGATGCTGACTTTGGAATGCACCGTAACAACCGTTGGTAAACAATTGATTTCTCACATGGCGGTGAGACCCTGAAGAGAGTCAAACGTCTGGCGGAAATTGAGGACGAGTCGTTTTACCGCGATTCAGGGCTCTGCCGAAATGAGAAACTGACTTCGTGTCCAACAGTGAACAGATTCATTTGCCTTGCAGGTTGACACGCCTGCTTGTTGCAGATTGCGGGAGCAATTCATGTTGAGCGTTTTTAAACGATTTTGTCTCCCGATCATGATCGGTGGATGTGTCCTTGCCGGGATGATTATTTGGGGATTACCCAAATCGAAATCCCGCCCGGACGCAGCAATAACACGACCAACCCCGCAGCCTGCCTATCTACCGCGTCAGGAAATACAAACCAGCGGGTACAACACCGTCTTTACGAGCATGGAGCTGACTCCCTGGGAGTCCGATGCTTCACTGGAGGATTATGCCGAAGTGTATCAGAAAGCCATCCCGCAAGGACTTGCGGCCATTGAATGGCATCTGCAGCGTGGCTTTCATCCGTTAATGCTGTTGCAAAAAACCAGCCTGTTTCATGCGAGTGGCGACACAGCCTCGGCCTACCAGACGCTTGAGGATTTGCAATCGCGTATCGCAGGCACATCACTGGACGCGGAGTGGCTTTATACCGTCATTTACTTCAAGGGCGTGACTGCCCTGCGGATCGGAGAAAACGAGAATTGCATTCTGTGCCGCGGTGAAAGTTCCTGTATTCTGCCGATTGTTCCCACAGCGATCCACACGAACCCCAAAGGATCCCGTCTGGCAATTCAACATTTCACCGAGTATTTATCGACGTTTCCCGACGACTTGGAAGTCAAGTGGCTACTTAATCTGGCACATATGACACTCGGAGAACATCCCGCCAAGGTCGATCCTCGTTATTTGTTGAAACTGGATTCCTGGACCAAATCGGAGTTCGATGTCGGGAAATTCCGTGATGTCGGACATCTTGTCGGCGTGAATCGCCTGAATCAGTCGGGTGGTGCGATTCTGGAAGATTTTGACAACGACGGCTTACTCGATTTCATCATCACCTGCTGGGCTCCCTCTGAACCAATGGCCTTTTATCACAATCAAGGCAACGGCAAGTTTGAGGACCGGACCAAAGCGGCCGGGTTGGAGAAGCAGGTCGGAGGACTCTACTGTGTTCAAACCGATTACAACAATGATGGATTCATGGATATCTTTATTCCTCGCGGCTCATGGCTACCTGAAAACCTGAGCCAGCGCCCGAGCCTGCTGAGGAACAACCGGGACGGGACGTTCACCGACGTGACAGAGGCTGCTGGATTGATGGCCCTGACCAACTCGACCAGCGCGACGTGGGCGGATTTTGACAATGACGGCCGTCTCGATCTGTTTGTCTGTTGCCGGAAGCTGCCTTCTTTGCTGTATCGCAACAAGGGTGACGGCACCTTCGAGGAAGTGATTGGGAGGTTGGGACTCACGGAGGACCTGACCGGATGCCTGGGCGCCGCCTGGGTCGATATCGACAACGATGATTATCCTGAGCTGTTTGTAAACATCTCACATGGGATGTCTGGGAACGGGGGCTCAGAATGCGCCAGGCTGTTCCGCAATAATCGCGATGGGACGTTCACGGATTTCACGAAGCAGATGGGGATTGATGGTCCCAATTCCGGGTTCTCGTGCTGGGCCTTCGACTTTGACAACGACGGCTGGCTCGACATCTTCGCCACGACCGGTGTGCATACGGTGGGAGAAGTGGTCCAGGGTCTATTGGACGAACCGACTGTGCGACAGTGTACTGCCAGACTCTGGCGGAATCTGGAGGGCAAGGGATTTCAGGATGTCACGAAAACAGCAGGTCTGACCAAGGTTTACGCTCCGATGGGTAGCAACTTCGGCGACATCGACAATGACGGCTATCTCGATTTTTATCTGGGTACCGGAAACCCCGGTCTCGGCACACTGATCCCAAACCGACTGTTCAAAAACGTCGCCGGAAAACGATTCGCGGAGGTGACAGCGTCTTCGCGGACGGGGCATCTCCAGAAGGGGCACGCCATCGCCTTCGGCGATTGGGATCGCAATGGGACAGCGGACATTTTCATCGAATTGGGTGTGGCAATTCACGGTGATCGATATCACAATGTCTTATTTCAGAATCCTGGACATGGGAACAATTGGCTGTCGATCAAACTGATTGGAAATAAGACCAACCGGGCCGCAATCGGAGCACGTATCAAATTAGTGACCGCAGGCGATCAACCGCTGGCGGTGCATCGGCATGTCTCCTCCGGCAGCAGTTTCGGAGCCAATCCGCTGGAATTACATTGCGGTCTGGGGAAAGCCAATCGCGTGGCGCGTCTGGAAGTTCATTGGCCAACCAGCGGGACGACTCAAGTCTTCAACGACATCGCCGCGAACCAGGGAATTGAGATCGCCGAATTCGCATCCGATTACCGCAAGCTCGATCAAAAACCAATTCCGTTGGCAGAATAAACCGGTGTTACTGATTATCGACCCCAGTGCGGCGACTCACGATGACAATAGATCGGAAAATTGCGAGGCAACTTTTCGGCAAGATCGGAGCTTTCTTGCCGATTGTGCTCATTCGATTTCAAAACATTCCTTGAGGACTGGCGAATCAATAAGTGTCGGAACCATTTGCAGGACGTCCACTCCCTCTCCAACATCGCGCCAGACGGACAGGAATGTCCGTCCTACAGCCACGCGACATCGTCGCAACCCTTGGTTATGGGACGAAACGTCTTCGGCGTAACGATTCACTGCAATCGTCCGAGCAAAACGAAAACAGATTCCAGCGACGATTTTGGCGTTTCAATGCTCACCGTCATTTCTTCAAAACTTCTGCGAGCCAGCCTCGGACCTGCTGCCTTTCTGGGAGATCTTTGAGCACCCACTGGTCTGAATGATTGGGATAGGGCAGCGCGAGAAATGTGATCGGACTCAGATCTGTTCCCTGCAAGTAAGATCTGGTTTCTTCCACCGACAATTCATGCGAGATGAATTGGGGCTTTCCCGCGAACCGGGCGAGACGTTGGCGTGCGGACTGGGCATCGCTGGCCGGATAGTCCCACTGGCGGACTCCGTCGAAGTGGCTGTGCGGAAGCATCGCCCGCCACAGTTTGGCCGTTTCGTCGTCCCGCAGACCGATGTAGCCGCAGGCAATGGCGCCGCGTGAAAAGCCGGTCAGGATCACCGCGTTACTGTCTCCGCCGTATTCTTCGCAGATCCGCCGGACCGTCTGGCGACAATACGCGGCGGTGGCGTCGGCATCGCCCCACCAGTTTAGTTGATGTTGTTTCGTCTGGGGATTCACAAACGGCAGACTGACCCAGATCATGCCTTTGCCGCCTGAAATTCCATACCCCAACTTGCAGTCCTCAACCCGGCCCGTGCTGATGTCGCCCAGGCGATTCTCGTAGCCGCCGTTTCCGGGGTACTCAACCAGCACAGGATACTTTTCACCTGGCTTCCAGTTCGGAGGCAGGTACAACACGTGATACAGATTCCAACCGGCATAACCGGGATTGGATTGACGGACTCGCTTTCCAGGACCGGGTTCACCATCGACGGGCTCGGGGACAATCAGGTCGGACTTGATGAGGTTCAGATTTCCGAGATTTTTCTGGGCGGACTGCGACGCGGCCCAGCTGCTGAACGCCAGGACGCACGCGAAGACTATGAAACTGCGAATTGAGAAGGATTTCACTGTCGATTCCTCGCGTGGGGGGCACTGACGAAATAGAGCGTTGGGAAATTTGAAGTGGTCGCGGAAAAGTGCTCTCGTCAAAAGGGGGTAGGCCCGGCAGACAATGGCTTAGGATCGGCGCATCAATAACTGTCGGAAGTTGCCTACGGCCTTTCAGGTCATCGACGGGCAAGAGTGCCCATCCTACGGCACTTATTGCTGCGCAAATCCTTA
>JAQGHT010000946.1 GCA_028291565.1 Planctomycetaceae bacterium
AGCCTCAGCAGACAATTACCTATTCTATTACAGGCGGAATCGACCAGGCGCTATTTTCGATCACTCCGGCGGGCGTTCTGACCTACCAGACTGCTCCCAGCTTTATTTCGCCCGGCGACGCCGATCACAACAATGTTTATCTCGTTCAAGTCACTGCTGATGATGGACATGGCGGGACTGTCGCGCAGGACTTGGCAATCACCGTCGTCTCGACCAATACGCTGCCCGTTTTCACATCCAATAGTGCGATCAACGTTCCCGAAAACTCGACAGCCGTCACGACCATCCAGGCAACTGATAGCGACCAGCCTCAGCAGACCATTACCTATTCTATTACAGGCGGAATCGACCAGGCGCTGTTCTCCATCACATCGGCGGGCGTTCTGACTTTTAAGACTGCCCCGAGTTTCATATCGCCGAGCGATGCCGACCATAATAACGTTTACGTCATCCAAGTGACTGCCGACGATGGCCATGGGGGAACTATCGCGCAACCTTTGACGATCAGCGTCTTTTCTACCAATAATCCGCCGGTCTTTACCTCGAATAACTCGATCAACGTTACAGAGAATTCGACAAATGTGTTGACGGTAGGCGCGACCGATCACGATCAGCCGCCACAGACCATTTCTTATTCCATCACAGGGGGCGCTGACCAGGCGCTGTTCTCGATCACTTCGACGGGTGTCCTGACATTCAAAACGGCCCCCAGCTTTGGTTCTCCTGCCGACGCAGATCACAACAACATCTATCTCGTTCAAGTGACCGCGAATGACGGACAGGGAGGGACGGCATCACAAGACTTGACGATCATGGTCACTCAAGCTCCTCCAGACACGATTACGTGGGTGAAGGGCAAGACTCTCGCGTCGATCTTTGGAACGGCAGTTGTTTCGGAGTCGAATTTCGCGGGAGGATCGTTAACGATCAGCGCCACTGGAGTTGGCAAGAAGAAACCGGTCGATTCCTATGTTTTCCCTTCAGCCAGCGCGTTGGGAACAAGTACAGCGCCTCAGTTTGCAAACGGCAAAGTGACGCTCAGCCTGACATTCAATTCGACCGCCGCTGCGGACGCCGTCGAAAGCTTCCTGCACGGAATCACCTTCGCCACCAAGGGGGCCGGGCTCAATGTGACAACTCGAACAGTAACGGCAACGATCACTGATGGTGCTGGCCATTCAACGACGCTGACTCGAACAATTAATGTGAAGAAAAAGGCCTGAATTCCGAAGGACGCAATCGATCAATTCAGACGATAACGTTCGACACAATCAATGTCGGCGATTGAAAATGGCCCGATGTCATTGGATCTACCAGTGATGGGATTTCGGGCCAGCACCACCAACTGGCCTTGTTCGCTTGCGTCTGGACAGAAATTCCGCTGTTCTAGATTTGCGTACCCTTGTCACCATGGTACAAAATGCGGGACTAATGCATTTTCGTAGTTGGGAAAAGGAACAGGTCCAGTTATTCGGAATCAGGGTATTTTGTGGGTCAGTCGAGGAGACGGAGAGCGGATTCCAGGGCGAGTTCTTTGCCGATGGATTCTGTCCCACAGGTTGTCTGAATAGGAAAGGACGATCACTCCGACTCCATACAAAAGACATAAGACATAAGACACACATATGGCATTCAACCGCCTGGGCGAGAAGATCGAGCGAAAAATAGGTGTCTAGGAATCGCAGTCGCGTAAATTGATCAGAATTTGCTCAAACAAGCGGCTCATTGAGCGCGCAGGGCCACCAGACGCAGGCCGATGGGTTCGCGTTCACTCGACTTTTGCTGGTGATGATTCCATTTGCGCAACGGAACAAATCGTGGTTTGGAGAGTCTGCCACGGAAAGAAGATTTGGACTGCAAGACACCCGATTAGCCCGCGCTCGAAGCAGTCATCGGGGATTCTCGGCCCACAACATTCTTGAGGTTTTTGGTGCCTCGCTGCGCTGCGACTTCGTTCAGGCGGGAGGTGTCCCCCAAATAGGTGCCCACCCGCTTCGTTGAGCTCATCAGTTTTTCCAAGGTGGCCTTCCAGCCTGCGGCGTCAATCTGCAGCCGGGTCAGAATGTCGGGAACAGTTGACGAGAGACTCTGCTTGCCCGGACGAATCAGGCGGCTGGACCTGTCGACCAATTGCAAATAGCCCGACAATGAGATTCCGGCGGGGTGGCGCTGACGAAATCCTGGTGAATCGGGTGCCACTGGCTTTGCCAGTGCTTGAGTCGGAAGGTTCACAAACGTGACTTAAGTCGTTTGTGAGTCAACCTCTCCGATGGCACTGGCAGAGCCAGTGGCACCCGAAGCAGCACGTTTCGTCAGTGCCACCCAGCCGGCGATAAATTCCGATCCAAATTTTTCCCAATTACCAAATCGTATTTGCAGGTTCGAAGCCTCGTTTTGATTCCAATCGCGGCAGCCCTGGCCGAGATCTCCCCTGAGCCACGAATTGCGACAATCTCGCCGTCGTAACGGTCCTGTAGCCATGACGATTGCAGCAATGCGAATTAGTCGCAGAGATGCAATCGTATTAATGGCATGAAGCGATCACGAATTACGAGCGGAAAGCGGACAGAGTGCTGTAAGTCATGTTGCAATTGCGTGTTGCGGAAATAGTGTCAGTCGACATTTCGTTTGGCGCGCACTTTGCTATGTCTAGGAAACCAGTCAGTAACTTGGTTGATTCGCAGTTCCAAATGTAGATCTTAAGGAAAGAAAATCATGAAAAGTCCCATGATCTTGCGAAGCGTTAACGTTCTGGTGGAATCCGACAACTGCTGGCCCCGAGCTTTTGAAGAGTCGGAATGCATGAAAGGAGAAAAGGGAGAAGACCGGTTCCGAATTGATCGGTCGAAGGGATGGCCGACTCATCTACGGCGAGTATTCAACTTCAACAAGCTGACTTGGACCGTGAATGCAGGGAATGTCCTGAGGACATGCGCGGCCCCCTGTGAAGAATTCAAACAGCGGCGATGTCCATTAATCGGAGCGGACAGTACCAGTACCCGATTTATTCGGGCTGTTGCTAGAAGTCCACCATGAAACATCCGGGTAAGGTAACCTGGCCCGCTTTTGTCCTACGGCACACGGCTGATACGTCCGCGACACATGCTCGCGGACGTTCGCCTAAAACGAATGCAATGAGTTGAATCCCGATGGGCGGTGACGCTGCCATCGACGTAAGCCTTCAACTTCTGAAAAGTGGAATGTGGGGAAAAAGGGAGAAGATTGGTTCCGATTTTTATTGCTTGAAGGGAGGCTCGCTCACATGTGGTCGATATTGATACTGAATACTTGGTCTTCGTTGATGAGAGTTAAGTATGTCCTTCGGAGTTGTGCGACTGGCGGCGTAACATTCGAGAGGGGGGACTGGCCGCCAATTGGCGGGGAAGATGCCGCGAAACAACCAATTCGGGCTTCCGCCCGGGGACCACCAACGTAAATAGCGGGCAAAGTGACCGGGCCCACTTTTGCCTATGGCACAAGGCTGGAACCTTCGCTGCGAATGCTGTTTGCCACCGTTCGCCGACAATGATTATAATGAAACAAAGCACAGCCCTTCTCTGACGAATTTCAGTGTTGCGTTCCTAGGGATGACGATCCGGGCGCGACTTCACAACTACTCTCTCCGATATTTTTTAACTGGTATCCCATGTCCGCGCCGCAATTTCCAACGGATTCGAGTGCGAATCAAATGCCTCGAGACGGTCGGATCAGCGCTTTCGAAAATGCAGGCGTCCGAGTTGAGTTTCCGGAAGGAGATGTCGGGTTCGTCGCTGAACGGGATCTCCTCTGGGTCCGCGATCGGAATCCGAACGAAGTATTCGAGGAGAATCAAGTCATTTCCGTCGTCAAGCTTGAGTCGAATTCACTCGGCTCAGCTTCGGCCTATTCCTACATCCGCGCGAACCTTGATCCTTGGTGCACCATCGTGAGCAGGATCAAAGACCGCGCGGCTGGGCGACGGTATAGCGAGGCCCAAATTCCGGTTCAAGGAACGGTACTTAGGACCCAACCGGATCGAGCGTTCCTAAAGGTTAGATTTCTGGATGACAGCGAGCCGTTTGGCGTCGAGGTTGTAGTCCGTTGGAACGGAATTCCAACCGTCGACTTCCCGGTATACCAATCGAAGAAAGTCAGCGATTGTCTGATCAAGGACGACAGAGTTCGGGCACTGATCGAGTCGGTTGATGAAAGCCGATTCGAAATCCGTGTGAGCATCACCGACCTTCGGCGCGCCGATGAGCAAGGAAACCGGGGCCGATTGGCGGCATCTGTGGCGTCGTTCGGAGATTTCTCGTCCGGCCTCCGCACGATGCTGAATCGGTTTGGGGTGGATTCGGACTACGATGTCCCGCTACGACAGTTTGATCGGCCGCGGCAGATCGGGCTGGACTTGCCAAACCTGGAACTTCGCGACGCGCTCAAGTGTTACCTGCAAAAGTGTGGGGCAAGTGTAGCTGTATGGGACCACTCATTCACTGCTGACACTCCGCAGTGCGATGCCGTCATTGTGGACGCGGACAAGTCTTTCAGTCGAAGCCGATTTGAAATCCTCTGGCAGACATGGCGAACCCTCCAGCCGACCGCGCGGCTTGTGGCGCTTTACTCGGCCGATGTTGTAATTCCTGACCTAGATCCGCCTCTTGCCATCCAATTCCAGAACGCACGCCCCTATTTGGCCGCGGTTCTCCGGCACGGGTTCGCGAACAGACAATTACACACGGTCCTGGATGCCGTGACGGGGAACGTGCCGGACGTTTGGTCTCAGACAACTGAGCAGATCCCGATCGATCAGGCCATCGCGGTCATGACACGGGCTGCGGCCGAGGACGTTCGTCACGACGATGCGCTACAAATCATCCTCTCTCAACTTGGAATCGCAATTGGGGCCGATACTCTGGTAATCCTCCGATACGATCCCCTGGACGAAAAGGCCGAGTTGTTAGCACACTCCGGTAAGCCAGTGTATTTCGACTTTGCTCGGGCGTTTTTTGCCAGGAGCCCGATCAGGGACGTCGCGGAAGACGGAGAAGCGATTCATACTGGAAACGCGGCTCTTGAGGAGCCGAAGTTTCGGCATTTGTTCAAATTGTTCGCCGGAACTCGCTCTGGATTTCCGTTTCGCTCATGCATCGGTGTGAGGCTCTCAACCGCCGGGACCGCGTTCCGGACTCCAGGGCATGGTCCGGCAAGTCATTCGGACCCTGCCACCGAGGTATTGTTTACATTCGACAGCCGAGAGAACGCTTTCACGTCAACCCATGCCCAGTTTGTCGCCTGTGCCGCCGCCTGTGCCGCTGCTGCCATTCGCCAGGAACGGACCAGAAAATACCTGGAGGACCAGAGTGGCCAGACCATGATTGGTCAGATGTCATCGCTGCTCCTGCACGAACTGAGAATGCGGACATCTGCGGTCAGCTTGTGGAGCAAGTTGCTCAACGACCGGATCGAGAAGCTCCATCCGAAGCAATCGCTGAGTCAGGAGCTGTTCGACTTCCTCCACGAGTGTTCATCGAGCCTAAATCGAGTCAGTACGGGACTGCACGCTGTTGATGAACTTTTCCTCGACCTGTCAGTGAAAGGCAGCCGGTGGTTCGAACTGAACGTGGTGATTGACGAACTTTTACTTGTCCTAAGGTCCCTAATACATGATATCCAGGCTAAAGTGAGGGTTGATTACAAATGGAATGGGAAGGTGAAAGCCGACCGTGGCCGAGTAATGCAAGTCATTTCGAACTTACTTCAAAACGCTCTGGAGCAGTTTAGCGAAGCACGGTGCCAAAAACCGGAAATCCTGGTAACGGTGGACCAATGTCCGACCGGACGAAGCGGTTCACTCGACGGCAAGCCAGTAATTCAAATTCGCGTTGAAGACAACGGAATCGGGATTTCTTCCTTGCATTGGAGTCGGATCTTCGAGCATAATTACTCGAACAAACGTCTAGGTAGTGGACTGGGCTTGTTTGTCAGCCGGCTTCTGGCCGAGCGGATGGACGGCGAATTGTATATTGAGGAAAGCCTGCGTTTCTACCGAACCTGTTTTGTATTCGAGTTTCCGCAGTAGGAGAGTCACGTGCCGAATTCCGCCCCCCTCGGTAGTGTGCTGATCGTGGACGACTATCCTGATCGAGCCAAGCCAGTCCAGCTCCTGGTGGAGCAGCTCGGATATCAGTGTATCTATCGCCAGACAGCTGCTGAAGCGATCGGCGTGCTCAGGGAGCACGACGTCAATCTGGCGTTGGTCGACAATGACCTTGGCGCTGACGGTTCGGGGAACGATTTACTCGATCGGATTGCTCGCGAATTTCCGGGGGTAGAGGGGTGTCTCTTCACCACCCGCCATGAGCGGAAGAAAGATATGCCAAATTATAAGCGTATGAAGTATCGAATCATCTGCTATACACAACGAAGAAACTCGAGATTTATGCGGGACTTGTTGAAAGGGGTCAATGCCGGACTCAGGCGTCGGCTTGACTGGTTACAACGAGTGACCAGTAATGCCGGCATCGGTTATGCGGTAATTCGGGCAGACGAAGGCATCGTGTTTAGTGGACCTGAGCAAAAGAATCTTCCAGCCAATTTGGACGAGTGGGCCAAACGCGAACAACTTGCTCCCAATGAATTGCAGAAATTGAAGTCCAGTGTATCGGAATCTCTTTTTTCTCAGAACCCGGTTGCCAACGAACGAGGTGAAAAAATTGATTGTACTGATGGACGACGATTGACATGCTATTTCCGGCCATTGCCACCTGAGGACCGATTCGCTGGCGATGACGAGAAGTACGGACTCCTGTTCACGCGAGATGTCACCCAGGCCACACAGGACTTGGAACGGTTCACGAACGTTGACAGACTTGCCAATGACCTTCTGGTTCAGGACCAGTTTGAAAACATCGCGTCAGACATCTGCAATGGAGCGGTACGGTTGCTGGGATTTAAACGGGCCAGGCTTTGGATTCTAGAAGCCGACACCCATACTCTAATGCTGTTCAAGGAACATGGTCATAATTTGACAGTAGACGCGAAGTCACTATGCCGTGTGGACTGTGATGAAAATCCGAGTTTCAAAAAACTCTTGTTCGAACGGCAGCCCTTAACCCATGTGGAAATCGTTACCAATGCAGTGGACTATCACACCCCGGAAGTCGTTCGGATTTTAAAACTAGACAAAGTAAAAGAGACCTTTGCTATTCCTCTGATCGTGCACCGACAAGTCGATTCTGAAAGAAAAGATGAGGGACATGTTCTGCCCCTTGGACTCCTCACTCTGGACAAATATGATCCTGACAGTGACCAGCCAGCCGAGACTGACCCTAAGGGCAAAGACGTGCGCATTGGTCGGCGGTTAGGATGGATGGCTGCCGCGGCTTTAAACCGAAGTATTCACGAGTGGCAATTGCACCGTTTCGAAACAATCCTGACCCAAACTCAACTGAGTGACGGTAAACAGGGTGTAGAAGGTGTCGACAAGGCTCTTCAGCCGGTTTACGAGAGCATTATCAAATCGCTGGGCAACGACCCGACCGCCCCGTGGCTGTACCCACTCCGGGGAGCCGAAATTGCAGTCCGCCCGGATCGTTACGCCCCCAAACCTGAATATCAGCGAATCTATGTGACACCGACCGAAGAGCCATTTGTTCCGAAAACGATTGATGTCACTCGTGGTTTGATGGGACATCTCTTCCGCGAGATCTCTAACCCGGAATCGGCAGTAGCTCGCGGCGAACCCCAATTTATTCCTGATATTTTCCAGGTCGATGGATTTCGCGAATATAGCAACAACCTGCTCTTGTCTGAGTGTATAAGCCGCGAGTATATGGCCTATCTGGAAAATTACCCGACTAAGATTATTATCCCTTTGATGGATTTGGACGGTCGCCTGCTCGGGTTCATGTGTTTTCACACAACCCGTCGGTGGGACACCCAGAAGCCGTCCGAGTCGTACCTGCGTTGGTTGGAAGTCCTGGGCCGAGTCTGCTCACGTATTCTCGAGATCCGTGAGCGGCATTTGATGGCCCACGATGTGATGGACAAAATGCATGAAAAGTTGCTCTCAAAGGGAGCGCTCTCCGACATCGGGGAAATGAGTTCTACGCTCACTCATGAGCTGAAACATTTCTTCCAGGAATTGATCTGTTATCCAGACCTCATAAAAAGACAGATTTCAGCCGGCGATCGCGCAGAAGCTGACCTAACGCTTGCCAATATTGAAGATGTCATCGACCGGGCGAACGAACGGCTAGATTCACTTACCAGGGTCTATAAGGGGATGAAATCGGCAGGCGGGGCTGAACTGGGCGAAGTTCTTGACAATTCACGTAAAATAATAGAGCGAGATCTGAACGAAGCAAATGCAGAACTTATGCTCAATTTAGTTCCTGAACAGATATTACTCCCACTCGAGAAGAGTCTCGCGCTCGTAGTTTTCAACAACCTTCTTAAGAATGCTTGCCATGCGATTCGAGAGGCGAATCGCAACCGGGGGGAGATCCAGGTAATCGCACAGGTTGCTGGTCAAGTAATTCGCATCGAATGTCAGGATAACGGGATTGGAATTCGTGAGGAACATCGTAATCGGCTGTTTGAGATCGGATTCACGACCAAGGCAGCAACACGCGGATCTGGCGCCGGATTAACGATGCTCAAAAAGATTATCGAAGAGAATAATGGAACTATTGAAGTGGTAAGCGAATTTGGTGTCGGAACGAACTTCATCATTGAACTACCGGCACTGACTTAAGGAGATACGAGTCGATGACTACCGAACCGCAACGGGAATTTAGTCCGCTTTTAATCGTCGATGACGACAAAAAGATCACTGACGCTCTTTCCCAGTCGTTCAAGTACCGTGGCATCGCTTCCGAAACAGCTGCCTCAGGACGCGAAACGCTCGATAGGCTACAGGAACGGGGCCGCGGTTACTATCGGGCGATCATCTTGGACATCGCCATGGAGACCCCGACGGCGGGGTTGGACATTTTGCCTGAGATTCAGGCGATCGATGCGGGTCTTCAAGTTATCTACCTCTCCGCTGTTGCATCAGAGGAAAGAGCAGTCGAACAAATTATCAAGGGCGCAGCACACATGCTGGCCAAACCGGCTTCACCGGACACCTTGTTCTATACAGTTCTTTCCGCGATCACGTTCGCGAGGGTCAAGAATGAGGCCCGAACCCTGGAGATTCAGAAGCGAGAACTGGAAATTCAGAAACGAGAGCTGGAAATTGAGGCCCGCAAGCAAGAAGCCATCGCCCAGGAACGAGAACTGGAAAATAAGAACAAGCAGTTAGTGATCGGAAAACTGTTCAACCACAATCTAAAAAATCTCGCCATGGCCGGACAAGCGTACCTCGGCTCCCTGGACGATGAGACGGCCAATCTTCTGGCCATAAACAAGGCTAAATTCTGCTTCGATGCAATCCAGGTACAAGCCCTGCGGATCATGGCCATGAATGCCGAGCCGGATCAGAGCGATGCGGCTGGGCTGGCCCCAGTGCTGGCTGAGGTTCGAAAAGAGCTGGAAAATGATCCTGATATCCGTTCGGTGGTTTTGGATTCGCTGGCACTTTCCATTGACGCCTTGCCAAAATTACAAGTGTGGATGAAACCGGACACGCTCAGGGCGATTCTGTCCGAGCTCGTTCACAACGCGGTAGTGCACAATCCAGAGACTCCTCGCATTACGATCGATGCTGAACAGCAAGATGCAACGGTCGAGATCAAAGTGAGGAACGACGGAGAGGAAATCCCCGCCGATCGGCAAGACAAATTGTTTGAAGTCCAACCTGGTCAGAGCGTGCATGGACTCGGCCTTCCCTACTGCTATGAAGTGCTGCGCACACATCACGGAAAGATCCAGGTTACTTCTCAACCTGGCAAGACGGAGTTTATTCTGACTATCCCGGCTGCCAACTCGACCTACGAGGGGAGGTGACAGTCATGATCACAGACATCGTGACCTCTTCTGGAAGTCAGAAGATCCAGAAATTCTGGGATGCCATCCAGACGAGCAATGACCCCGATGACCAAATCCTGATCCAAAACTTGAAGAATGATCTCCATCTGGACGATGTTCACCTTGCGAAACTGAATCCGCCGCAACATGGAAAGTTGATTTCATTCCTCGAGCAGGTTGCGAGTTGTTACTATGTGCAAGTCGCCGGATCTGGCCAGAGTTCATTTTTGCAAGCGTTTCAGAAAGCCAGTTACGCCGAAGAGGGGTTATGGTACTGCCTTGGCCCGCAGGCAGCACCTTCGACGTGCCAGATGACTTGGGTAAGTTTCGCGGTGGCACGAGAAATCTCTGAGAATCCTGGCTTGGAGAATTACAGTCAGGCAGTGCCGCCGCCAATCGAGGAGCAACGAAAGCAAAATGAGCTGTCAAATAAATCGATCGTCCGGTCTATTCTGAAGGGTAATAATCGAGAGAAATCGATCTTGTGGCTGGCGTGTGTCGACGACGTCACTGACAACGAGGGGAACTTCGTGCATTTCGCCGAGATCTGTGATCGGCTTGGTCTCAGCCACTTCCGACCAGGAATGCCGTATCTGGCATTAGTGATCGATATATCTAAACAGCCTATCCTAGTTCGAGTTCCGACGTGTATCGACTCCAACGGCGGGCGGGATTTCCGGCCGGCAACAGCCGAATGGCTCAAATCTCGCCGTACCGGCCGGACCTATCCGCTCTCAGCGGCCAGAAAAAAACTTCCGATTGACTCTGACGACAACAAGGGGGTCAGGGAGGTCGTTGTGTGGGTGCGCGAACGCGCTCATCCAGGGTTTCTCAACCAGCACGCCACCTACTTTGAGCAAGTTTCAGCCTACACAAACGAAAACGGCAGTATTCCGTTTTTTCAATTTTAACGTTTCACCGTTTCATAACAGTAGAATTGGAAGTGCCATGCCCGAGACAAAACCGAAACCGGTAGAGTTGCCGCTAGCCCCTGGATGGAAGGAGTACTTGGAGTCATTTCAAAGAGCGTGTGATCGCTCCTCACAGGAGGTCGCTGCGCTCATTTGGACTCGGCTGTATGACGAGGGTGGTCCTCCGATCAACTACCGCGGCAACGAAGAGCCCGATATGATTTTGCGATGGATACATGGTCAGCTCGGCGGCAGGCAGGGAACTTTTCGAACTGCAAGCCGGGACGTGTTCCTGATAAAACTCATGCAGTTCGCCACTTCCACAAAGTGTGAAACGATGTCTCAGACCGAGGAGTCCCTCGGGGAACTAGCCAGCCTGATCGAGGTGTGTCAGTTTCGCCCGACAGGAGACGTCTCAATCGGAGATGCTCCTTCGACGTGCTTGACGCCGCAAGCTTTACGTTGGGCGGGAAATCTGGCCAACCTGATCTGGATATCGAAAGCTGAACCTAGTGCGTTTGCTGCTCAGTTGGCAGATGCCTCACAGTCGGCTGGCTCTACTCTGCTGTCTCACATTCTCCGGCTCATCGCGATGTTCAATCCCGGGAATCGTGCTGACCGCTGGTGGTCAGTACTTTCGAACGACCGGTTTCAGAATTCGGCTGTTCCGGCGCTGCTCGGACTTGCCCGAGTCTCCGGATCCGGACTCGACGCGCGGCTCGGACTGCCGTTCGTGGCCAGAATTCTGTCTGAACGGGATCGACCTGAAGATCTGGCGTTCTTCATTCGGGGCTTCGAGCGAAAAGACTATCTGAATCATGCGAGCCAGGATTCCGGCGACACGATTCGGAACGCGATTGATGTAGGTGACCTGCGAACCCTGTTCTGCCTCGTTCGGCGAGATCGCGTCGACGACTTCCGGACCCGCTTTTTTAAGACTCTTAATGCTCTCGACTATATTCCCAAACGGGGAAACCTGGAAGTTTGGAAAGAGGCATCTTGCGAGGACAACTTTCCTCGATTGGTCCTCTGGGACAGCATTGACTCGCCGCGTTTCCGAAATTACCCGGCTGTTCACGCCGCACTTGTCCCCGCGCTCCGCGAGGCGCGTCCCGACCTCTTTGATAAGCTGCAGGCTCTCTTTATTCAAGCCGGATCAACGAGGATAAAACAAATCCAGCTCGGAAACATTCATGCATTTCGATTCGAAATGCGACCGGTCGATGAGCTTTATTTTCCAATCAACGATAGCTTGCTCGGCCCCCACACTCTCCAGGTTGCGACCTCGGAGCCTTTCAGTTGCACTGAAGCGGATCGCCTGATTCAATTGTTGGCCTATCGTGATTTGTCTGACCGTGATGTGAAAACGAT
>JAQGHT010000950.1 GCA_028291565.1 Planctomycetaceae bacterium
CGCCTCAGCACCTTCACCCATCGCGTACCAGATGGCTTTAGGACCGGTTCCGATGATCAACACTAGATCTTTGCCGAAAATCTCGTGCAATTCCTTCATATCATTCGGTAAAGTCAATTTGTGAATCGCCACGTCACCGATTTTTTCGACATCCATATCGACGTGGGCTTTCTGCTTCAACACTTTCAGCCCTTTGAGCACAACTGCTCCATCACCCTTGACGCCGCCGACGATGGTGTGCAGCTTTGATTCATTCACGGTGACATTCACAATACCGTCCAAAATCCCGTCGGCAGTACTCTGTTCCATCACATCGAACACAATATCATTGATAATTCGGCCATGTTCCTTTGATTCAGCGGTTGTCATATCCGCTTCCTCGATTTCCTTGTGAACGAGCGGCCGGGCCTGCTTCAAGAAATTCTGCAAGTGCTTCTGGCGCATCGCATCGAGCTTGAAGTTGATCATCCCGCTGAGAGGCTCGGTGTTGTTGACCGGAATGTTGGCGAAATAGCTGGGATCTTTACCGAGCAGAGCCATGCCTTTGGCGAGAGTTGTTTCCGGAAGTGCCTTCATTTCCGTTTCAAAAATCGCGTGCTTGTCCTTCTTAGAAATGTTCCCGAATCCTGAGATCAATTCTGCTTCCGAATAGATCTGCTTGATCTCGGTGATTTGCTGATCGATGGTTAGTTTACGCAGCTCAAATTGAGCGTCCGTTTCGACCTTCAATTTCTTCAATCCGGGCATCATCTGGGTGCGAACCAGTTCGACTGCAGCTTCGCGGTCTTTCAGCAAATCAGCGGTGTTCACAATACTCGCCACAAAGTCGTAATCTTTGGGATCCAATTTGGTCTTGTACGCGAGTAAGGCTCCGAGAGAAACGAGATCTGCGCGATCTTCGGCAATGATCGTCGTCGAATCTGCGCCTATCACCTCTTTCATGAAACCATTGAAGAGGCCACGCACTGCAAAGATCCCGCCCCCCATCTGCTGCGGCTTCAGCCCCAACGCGCGCACGTTATCGCGAAATCTCTTCGCCCCACCCGGTTGCACGGTTGGAGCGTGCAATACCAGGTTAAATTTCCCTTTTCGCACATAGACTTGGATCACAGCAGGTTTCTTCGTATCCATCCCAACGAAGAATACGTCCAGCGTTTCCTTTAAGGTCTTCAAATTCTTGGGATCATCCGCCAATCCAAAGACGTAATCCAAGTCTTCATAGAGGCGATCAATTCCCCCGTGAACGACATTGATCGGGACAGATTTCATTTGGGCAGAAGCGGTCTCTATCCGGCCCACTAATGCGGCCAACAAGACGCAGAATCCAATGCACTGAGAATTTCGAAACACAGATCGCTCCTCGTCTGAAAGGGTGGTTGTCTCATCCCCGACGCGTTTCTCAGACCGGACTCACTTTAGGATGTTCCCTGCTCAACACAGAGAAATCGGCCGAGCTAATCCAGCGACATCACGGGGGCGGAATTCGGAACGGTGATTGGTCACCTGCACCAAACTCACACTTTGGCTCCATCCTGTCAAAATTCCAAACTTTATGGTCATATTTGAAACACGAACGGCTGCGGAACAAAAACCATTCCAAATCTGCGAAGAACCGCCAGCCACCAGAAAATCTTTCCTTTCCGGCGTCCTGAATATCGGTTCCGCATCCCAGGTGGAATTGATCAATTGATGTCAGTCAGGCCGCGTAAACATCAAACCATGCGCAGTATAGACGTTGCGCCTTCTGCTGCAAGTTCAAGCACAGTAGGCATTTGTCTGATTTCGTAGACTTTAGCGAGTCCGCGTTAGGTGTCGTTGGCAGTAAACCACGTCTCCGAGAGTCTCTAGACAACCGCTGTCGTCCGCTGATCGAATCCCGATCGCCAGAAAAAAGCCTCAATCCGCTATACAGAAATTGCAGCATCGCGTCGCAATTCGAATGCGATACCGTCCAAAATGAGTTGGCCACCCAGCACGGCGAGCGCCTCTCAAGCCACCCAATTGCCAGTGCTACGCAGACTTGAAACGGGCACATTTCAAACCATTGTTACGCTTCATGACATTTCGCCGAAAGATCAGCAATTCCCCTGAGAACAACAAACTTCACACGCTCAAAAGGTGCAATTCCAAGCGTAAGACTGGATCGTTGATGCGACCGTCACTCACCGCCAGAACAACTTTAACCACCAAAGGAATATCAACAAAACAGGTCAAATCGAGCCCTATCGCCAGTGGGCCTATTCGATTCCGCTCCAAAATGACTGACACAGGAGTTAGCACCTAGCAACTCATGAGCCAATGCTTATATTTCTACTCGGCGCCGCTGAATTGATTGTGGCGCCGATGTCTGCCGACACATAGAATTGCATCATATCTGGAACACTTCTCACTTACCGCTCGCGTTACTATTTATAAATCAATAACTTATACTCAAACTTTGCCAAGATTATCACGAACATGCTTCTTTGAAATGATGCCCAAGTTTGGGACTGCAACCGCAATCGGCGCCGCATAATGCATATCGGCGCCGTCGAGTTTGATCGCGGCGCCGAGAATGCTTGAGAAACATGGTGATTCTGCAAAAGATGGATAAACGCGATCTACTCTTATTTTGCATGTTTTCAGACAACTCGCTAATCGGAAGCACAGCAACCACGAGACGATCTGGCTCAGTGGGGACGAAAGATTCCGCTCGTCAACGACGCAGGCTCCGGTAGTGTTGCACGAGTCGCAATTGTTCCACTCAAGAGATCACGGAAAAGTCGCCAACTGTGTTAGCGACTGGAACGTGAACGACCAGTTTGCCCCTTGATTGGATCGCCTGCGACCGACTTCAGGCCGAGCCTGCCAACTGATACCACGCAGGTTAAGAATGAGACGTTTGATCACGTGATCTCTATTGAAAATGGCTCATTCGTGGCTGCGAACAGCATAAAGCTTGACTAACGCGTCAACGAATGCTTAAATGATTGATACAGAAGTTTCACGACCCCCAAACTGCCTATTCCTTAAGTGGGCATTTGGCTCGACTGATGGCGATGTGAAGTCCGAGTTAATTCCATAGGAACACTTTGATGCGAGATCACTCGCTATCAGGTACGCCTACCTTTGTGAGCTGATTAATAGGATGTCAGCCGCGCAGAGTGGAATCCCACCCCGCAGCAAAAATGCTGGATCGTTGGCTGAAACGATTGTCGTTGTGCAGCGACGACGTCGTTCAACAGCGATGATTTTCGGCACGACGATTTAGAACCCGCCTGCGTGTGTCGCTTGACACTTTGGCCCTGGCCGATGAGGTACAGCCATGATTCGTAATCCGAATTCTTTGCGCAATTGCGTTTTGTGCGCCCTCGTGGCGAGCGCTTGCGGATTAATGCGACTTCAGGCTGATGAACCAGCTGTCACACCTGCGGGATCGCCGCCCCAGGTTGGCGCTGCCGCGACTCCAGCGACAGAGCCGCTATCAGTCACCATCGACCGACTCATTTCCTCCAATCTGCCGGACTACGAGAAACTCGCGGCGCCGATCTCGAATGATGCCGAATTTCTCCGACGAATTTATCTCGATTTGACGGGTGCTCCACCCACATCGAAACAGGCTCACGAATTCCTGGCTGACACGAGCGCGGTAAAACGCGGGGCATTGATTGATCGTTTGTTGGCAAGTCCCGAGTTTCCCCGACAATTGGCCCGCGTACTGGACCAGATCCTGATGCAGCGCCGACCGGCACAGAATGTCGGGTTGGCAGAATGGAAGGCCTATCTGCATGCTTCGTGCGCCGAACAGAAGCCGTGGAATGTGCTGGCATCCGAAATCTTGTCTTCGGATGGGATCGACGCCACGACTCGGCCAGCTTCTCGATTCTATCTGGACCGCGGCGGTGAAGTGAATCAAATCACTCGGGACATTGGGCAAGTGTTCATGGGCGTGAACTTGGAATGTGCCCAGTGCCACGATCACCCGCATGTCGACGACTGGAAACAACGGCATTATTACGGACTATCCGCCTTCCTGGTGCGAAGTTCTCTCTTCAACGAGGGAGGCAAACAGATTCTGCAGGAAGAGGCACAAGGCGAAGTCAAGTTTGAATCGGTGTTTGAAATTCGTGATAAAGTTTCAACCGGCCCGAAAACCACATTGCCCCGGGTCTTCGAGGGTCCTGTGCTGTTGGAGCCGAAGTTTGATTTTGGTCAGGAATATTCACGTGCGCCTGCCAAAAACGTACGTCCGATTCCTAATTTCAGCCGACGTCAGCAATTGGCAGACGCAGTCACAGATCCGAACAATCGGCAGTTCCGCCGCACGATTGCCAACCGACTGTGGGCCACGATGATGGGAAGGGGATTAGTCCACCCTCTCGAATACGATCACAGTGACAATCCGCCGTCGCACCCGGCGTTGATGGACTTGCTGGCAGAGAACATTGCGTCACGAAATTATGATCTGAAGGGTTTTATCCGTGAACTCGCGCTCACAAAAACCTATCAACGCTCCAGCCAGCGCAGTCCCGACCAACTTGCAGCACCAATGCCCGAGCCGGAAACTTTCGCGGTAGCTCCCTTGCGGCCCCTGATGGCCGAGCAGATGGCATGGTCGATACTGCAGGCGACGGGTGTCAGTGACAATTACCGTGTGAACTTGGGCGCGAATTTGACAGAAGCCAAATTCTACGAGCAGCTGCAGGGGATTGAGCAGCATTTTGTCGGTTTATTCGGAGGCGAACCGGGCAAGCCAGCCAAGGATTTTGAGACGAGTATTGAACAGACTCTGTATCTCTCCAATGACCCCACCATTCAGGGTTGGCTGGCTCCCGCAGGCGTTAACTTGACTCAGCGGCTGCTGACCCTGCCCCAACAGGACCTGCCTGCGATTTCAAACGAATTGTACCTCAGCTGTCTGACTCGTCCGCCGACCGCGGAAGAAGTCCAGGAAGTCACCGCCTATTTGTCTGACCGTGCGGACAGCCGTCCGGCTGCTTATCAAGAATTGATCTGGGCCTTGGTGACTTCAGCGGAATTTCGGTTCAATCATTAAAGGATCACGCCATGTTTTGCTCATACGCCTGCAATTCTGCTGAGCATTCGATCACGCGCCGCGGCTTCCTCCAGGGATTGACTGCGGGCGCGGCCGGTGTGGCGGGTTTCAGCGGCATGGTTGGTCCCGGCGCTGCCGCGGAACTGACCTCCAGTCAGAAACATGTGGTTGTGTTTTATCTGGCGGGTGGTGTGAGTCAATTGGAGACCTGGGATCCCAAACCAGGGACGGACACGGGTGGCCCCTTCGATCAGATTCAGACTTCGGCACCAGGCATTGACATCTCGGAACTGCTGCCTCACACCGCGCAACAGATGCACCATCTCTCTGTGATTCGGAGCATCAATCACAAGGAAGGCGATCACGGCAAGGGGGACTATATCATGCAGACGGGCCGCCGCCAGGAACCGGGGTTCGTCTATCCTTACCTGGGGTCGGCGATGGCCAAGCAACTGTCACCAGCTGACAGCCCGCTGCCAGGATACATTCACGTCGGCGGTGGCGGTGGCAAAGCCGAGGCCGCGTTTCTGGGACCGAAATACGCGCCGCTGGGTCTCGCGGACGGAGGTGGTCCAGCCAACCTGAATCGACATGCCGCACTGACTGAAGTTACCGATCTGAAACGTCGCGAACTGCGCAACAAACTCAGTCAGCGATTTGCAACCGGTCGCCGACAGGCTGAGACTGAGGTCTACAATCAATCCTACGATCAAGCAGCCAAGCTGATGTCCAAAAAGGATATCTTCGATTTCAAGCGGATGACCGATCTCGATCTGGAACGGTATGGCAAACACGAATTTGGCCGGCATTGCCTGATGGCTCGAAATCTCATCGAGAGTGGAGTCACTTTTGTCAAAGTGAACCACACGAACTACGACACGCACTCGGAAAACTTCAACTTCCACCTGGAACAACTGGGTGAGTTTGACCGCCCCTTCGCGGCGTTCGTCAGTGACATGGCGGCGCGCAGCATGCTGGACAATGTCCTGATCATCGTGATGAGTGAATTTGGCCGGACCCCGCGCATCAATCCTCTGGCCGGCCGTGATCATTGGGGGAACGCCTGGTCGATTTGTCTGGGAGGCGCCGGGATCAAACGCGGAGTCGCTGTCGGCAAAACCAACGCCAATGGGACAGCGGTGACAGATCGAGAGGTCGATGGCGGCCACCTGTTCCATACCTATTATCGCGCAGTCGGACTGGATCCCACCAAGAATTTCTACGACAATCAACGGCCGGTCGCCAAGGCCGATCCGAAGGCGTCGGCGATCACAGAGATCTTGTCGTAATCGAAATTCGCTGGCCGAATGTCCTACCACGGTCGTTGGCCCAGGTAAGATGACTGGATGGCCCTTTAGGCCGAAAGACAGACGTCATGCTGACCCTACTCGATGACAGCCCTGGACTGGGAAGCGGCCTGACTCGGAGGGAATGGTTGCGCGTCGGAAGTTTTGGCGCCGGTGCATTCTCGCTGCCGCAATTGCTGGCTGCCCGTCAAGTTCAGGCTCAAGAAGCAAAATCAAAGGCGCCGCGACAGGTCTGCAATGGATTCGGACGAGCCAAATCGGTCATTCTGTTCTGGCTGACCGGCGGTCCGGCACAACAGGAATCGTGGGATCCCAAACCCCAGGCTCCCGTGGAACTTCGCGGCCCATTTCAACCCATTGCGACACAGACACCTGGATTGCACGTTTGCGAGTTAATGCCTCAGACGGCGCAACTCACAGACAAAATCGCGGTCTTGCGCGCCGTCGTCACGGACGACAATGCTCACTCATCGAGCGGATATGCCATGTTGACTGGTGTGCCCCACATCCCGCCGCATGCGGAAAGTGTGGTCGCCAAAGCTCCCAATCTCTGGCCTTGTGCTGACAGTATTGTCCGCTTGCTGCGACCAGTCCGAAATGGGCTGCCGGCATCAGTGGTCCTTCCCGAACACATCTGGAATGAAGGCAACTTTCCCTGGCCCGGACAAGATGCCGGATTTCTGGGTCACAAGTTCGATCCGTGGCTGATCCATTGCGATCCGAATTCTTCCGACTTCAAGATTCCGGATCTGTCCTTCCCGAGTGAAATCCCGCCTGTCCGATTTGATGCCCGTCGAACCCTGCTGCAGCAGGTGAATCAGCATCTTGACGAGGCGCTCAAAAGCCAGATCGTACGACAATATAGTGAAGAATCGCAGCAGGCGATCGGATTGCTGAGTGCCACGGCTTCGAGAAAGGCTTTTGATCTCTCGCAAGAGTCGGACGCCACACGTGATCGCTATGGAAGATCGCGCTACGCACAGAGCGTCTTGCTGTCACGTCGACTCGTGGAGGCGGGCGTCTCGATTGTCCGTATTAACTGGACACGCATCAAGGATAAGCCAAACAAGGGAGGCTGGGACACGCATGAGTCACATAGCCAGGCCTCCAAAGACTTCCTGATGCCGATGATGGATCAGGCTTATTCGGCGTTACTGCAAGATCTGGAGCAACGCGGTCTGCTGGACGAAACTTTAGTTGTCTGGCTGGGTGAATTTGGCAGGACTCCACGCTTTAACGGGAATGGTGGTCGCGATCACTGGGGCAAAGTGTTTTCGATTGCCATGGCGGGCGGAGGCATTCGCGGCGGAGTCGTCCATGGATCCTCAGACCGCGACGCGGCATATCCAGTTGAAGGTCGCGTCGAACCGCGTGATATTCTCGCGACCATCTACCATTGCCTGGGTTATCCTGCGGAAACGGAAATTCATGATTCCCTGGGCCGCCCGTTTCCCATCAGCCGAGGCGACGTGATTCACCAGCTTTTATAGAACTGGGAAGCGGAATTCGATGAGACTGACTCAAATCAGTAGCACTTGCTGTTTCGGCATGCTGGTCTGCTTTCTTGCGGCGCAGGGGTGGACCGACAATCCTGCAGGCGAAGCTCCCGGACTGACGTTTGCCAAACGAGACGCGCAACGGGCATCCGAAGCCGCACAGGCAAGCACCAATCTGGTAGCGGATGCTGCTGCCAAGTTACAAGTGGCTGAAAAGGCCATCGCCGACGCCACGGCCGCTAAGGGAATCACAGAAAAGACGGTCGCGGATGCGCTTGCCGCTCTGCAGGCTGCGGAGACAGCCAAAACCGCGGCAGACAAAGTGTCGGCCGATGCAGCAACGAACGCCCAGAAAGTGAAGGACGATGCCGCCGCCGATCAGGCAGCCAAGGATAAAGCTCAACAGGATGCGACCACGGCACAAACAACGGCGGCAGCCGCGGCCGAGGTCCTTAAAACCAGACAGGCCGAAAAGATTACGGCAGACGCCAATCAGGTCAATACCGTCAAAGCTCTGGAACTCGCCCAGGTGGCGCTGAAACCAGCACAAGGAGCAAAAACCGAGGCGGAAAAGAACTTGGCTCCTATCGCCGCGATCGCCAAGTCAGCCCAGGAAAAAGCCGCGTTTTATGCCACAACTCCCCCTGTGGCGACTCCTGAAGCGGTTCGTCTGATTCAGACATTCACGCACACGCGGCCCTTTCAATCGTGCCGGATTGACCCGACGGGCGACTTTGTGTTCGGAGGCTGCCAGGACAATACCATCCAACGCTGGGACCTGGTGCTTGCGAAACAAGTCCCATTGCCAGGCCATCGAAGCTGGGTGGCGGACTTCGCTTTTCAGCCGGGAACAAACCTGCTGCTCAGTGCCGCCTACGAAGGCAAGCTGCTGTGGTGGGAAGCCCCACTCGTCACTCCAACCACAGTCCGAACCGTGGCTGCACATAAGGGGCAGGTCAGAAGCATTGCATGCAGTCCAGACGGTCAATTTGTCGCCTCCGCCGGCAACGATAAAGTCGTGCGGATCTGGAGGACGACAGACGGAGCCTTACTGAAAGAATTAGCCGGACATAACAGTCACATTTATCACGTCGCCTTTCACCCGAATGGTAAGCATCTGGTCACAGGCGAATTGTTAGGCATCATGAAACAATGGGAAGTTGCCAGCTGGCAACACGTCCGAGATTTCGATGCCAAGCCATTGCATAAGTACGATCCGACATTTCACGCGGATTGCGGCGGAATTCGAGGTCTCGCGTTCAGCCCTGATGGACGCTTTCTCGCGGCAGGCGGAATCGGCGAAGTGACCAATGCGTTTGCTGGCATTGGAAAACCCACCGTCCTGATTTTCGATTGGCTGACGGGTCAACGAGTACACCTGCTGAATCCGAAGAGCAATTTTCAAGGTTCAGTCTGGGCTCTGCAATTCCACCCGACCCAAGACTTTCTGATCGGAGCGGGTGGTGGCGGCAGTGGTGGATTGTGGTTCTGGAACGCCGAAACGGGAACCGCACTCTTCGATTTTCCGCTGCCTGCCGCGGCGTATGACATGTCACTGCATCCAGACGGATTGAGACTGGCGTTGGCCTGTTACGACAATACGCTCAAGATTTATGACCTCGGTCCAAAGCCCCCCGCTGCCGTGCCGCCAAAGTAATGCGCAGTACAGCAAGGCCTGAATAGCCCGGACGTCGCCGTTTCTCTAAAACGCGGACAAACTTGCCGACTGAATCCTCGCGCCGTCAATCACTGAACCAGCCGGTAATACATGTTGTCAAAGGTTGGACGCCGTGTCATACTGGGAACGATTGGGGCCGTGTTGGAATTCATCCGATTAACACGGCAAAGTGGTCACTTCTGTTTGATAACCTGCCAAAACATCTGTCGGCGAGTCATTCCATGCCCCGCCGTCGGTGAAGTTTGCCGTCCCGGCAAACTCTTCGACGCATCAGCTGTTTGGCAACCGTTTAGGGTTAGTTCCTTTGGTTTTACTACTGCGACGGTTTCCCGTCGTGGATCGGTCATTTTGCCCGGACGGCATTCGTCCGAGGCGATTTGTTTTCTGGTCGATTTGACCAATTATTTTAAGGTCGACTTGTTGGTCCTTCACGCGGGTGCAATTGGCACATTCCGGGCGGTTGTCACCTGTTGTCGAGGTGACATTCGCACTCGCGGGGAGCATAACGTTCCAAGAACCAGTTCGCAGGAGTAGCGAAAAAATGGCGATTGAAATCATCTGCGATGATTGCGGAAATAAATACCGTGTGGGAGACGACAAGGCAGGCAGTCGGGTCCGATGTAAAGAGTGCGGCGCAAAAATCGAAGTTCCGGACGATGATTTCGAAACCGAAACGGAAGCCCGTCCACGCAGCAGTTCGAAGAAGCGACAGAAAGGTGGCGATGGCGTTCCCGCGGGTTTGATCATCGGAATCGGTGCCGTCGTCGCGGTAGCAGTCATTGGATTGGGACTGTTCTTTGTCCTTGGCGGCAAGAAAAACGATGCGGTCGCTCAGGCGAATCCTGCTAATGCCCTACCAAACTCCAATCCGGGCGTTCCCGCAGCCCCCATGACGAACGCCACGCCCGCGAGCACCCTGCCCGTTTCAATGCCGAATAGCGGAAACGCTGGCGCGGGTAATGGGCTTCCCGCGACGCCTGTGGCGAATACTCCACCCGCCAACGTCTTGCCAGGCTCAGGATTGCCTATGAGTAATCCGGCCCCCGTGAATCAGGTAGCACCAGGCGTGCCTGTCGCCCAAAACCTGCCGGCAACACCAATGGGAAAACCTGCGGGAAATGGAGGCTTTGCGGGTTTCGCGGGGGGAGCCGACGCCGCAATAGACGAACCACCGCCGGATAACTGGCACGTTAAAGTCGATCCCACCAAGATCGACTATAAGGTCGATCCGGACAAAACAATCAATTTGAAAATCCCCAAGGGGGGCGATTTCAAAGACGTGGTTTATCCC
>JAQGHT010000989.1 GCA_028291565.1 Planctomycetaceae bacterium
GCAGTGGCAATTACTTCGAGTCGATTGCATGCTGGCTGCAACAGTGAGAAATCAAATCCCCTACGGTTCCATTCCCGTGCGGGTTCAGGCTCAATTCCGACGCCAGGCGTCAGACAGCCCAAGGAGAGGTGACAGAGTGGCCGATTGTGCTAGTCTCGAAAACTAGTGTGGGTGCAAGCTCACCGGGAGTTCGAATCTCCCCCTCTCCGTTTTTAAGAACTGACGCTGAAACGAGTTAAACCACTTCAAGCTGGCCTTGAGTGCGACCGGAACGCCCGCTTCCGAAACAGTAGATTTACTGTTTCGGAAGCGGGCGTTCCGCATTTGTACGTATCGAAGCCTGTCAGTCGGAATACAAAATTCGTAACTATTTAGCGGTATGGCGTGTTCACTTCCCCACCGAGCTCGTCTCGGTGGTTATCGGGCTTTTGCACTACTAATTCGGAGGATTACAAGGCGTAGTGCAAAAGCCCGAATCCACCCAGGCAAGCTGGGTGGGGAATGATCGCGTCTTTTGGCTCTTCCGCCAATCGGCTAAAGTGTTACCAAAATTCCTAAATTACGGCCTTCACTTAGCGACTGGTCAGCTTACTTTGATCTCAATGGATCAGTCCATTAGCCCGGAAGCATGGAACGCCTGCGTCTCAGTAAGAGTATGCGAATGCCCTATTTGTGAAAGGGAAACGAAATGCCTCCTTTGGTTCATCCGGGCGTCATGTTGTTGGAAGAAATGCTGGAACGTGATTGGTCACTCACTCAGACAGCAAACGCTATTGGCGCCGATCGAGAACAGGTCAGAGACTTCCTAATGTCTGCGGAGGATGTCACACCCGAGTTTGCGAAACAGCTTGAAGCTGGAACGGGCATCGCTGCCGATTATTGGCTGCGCGTACAAGCCCGTCATGACGCCGCGGAGTCTGCCAACCCACTTCCAGCTGAAACGATAGATCATGCCACGAGCTAGGATCTAGGTCACTGGCCGGAGGGAAGAAGAATGGCCGAAATATGGGAGATCCTGCGCATAGGCGATGAAAGAAACGGGAAAAAGCTTCCAAAACGTGGCGTAGGCTGGATGATCTCAACGTTGGACGGCCGGGAAGTGAATTGAACCATGCTGCCGCACGACACGCTGACGTCTGATCCAGATTGACGGCCACCCCGGCCCGCCGCCGATTCAGACATCGAAGGCAGCGTTCTTTGCAAGCGGCTTACGTGGTGCCGATTTCTTCACCGGCCTTCGAGGTTGAACCTCTGTATGAGAATCCTCACAAATCGCGAGTGATGCCTCATCACAGGATTCGGTAATTGTGATATGCGGCTTTCCGTCAATCGCACGTACCGGCAGTTTTTCGGAAGCGTTTTGAATCATGCGGACAATGTTGACAAACGCTTCGCCGAAGAAACTGCTGACGGCTTTAGCTATAGCATCGTCGTCCTTGGCGCACTCAGCAAGGCGTTCAAGTTCCTCGCTGATTGCAAACGCGTGTCGCTTAATTCGCTCAACGCCTGTCTCACCCCTTTTGCAAAGAATGATATTCAAATCGCAACCAAATGCCATTGCGTAAGCGCCCACCTCTTCGAGGCGAAGCGTAGCGTCGTTGCTGGATTCAATCTTAGAAATGCGACTCTGCGAGCACTTCAGTTCACTCGCAATCCGCTCTTGGGAAATGTCCTTGGCAATTCTCATTGCCTGCAATGTCTTGGTAACCGTTCTCTCTGCAATTCTATTTGAAACATTTTTATTGAACGCTTCGTCGTCAGACATTGCGTTTAGCATCTTCGAAACACTTGTAAAGCTTGTGTCGGCCATAGCGGGCTTCTCTCGTTCAGGCATCCGTGACCTTATTCCCAGCATTCGGCGTCTTGCGTTGCATGAGTCCCTGTACAAAACTTGATGATTGTCTGATATCGTCGGATTGGGTGTCTTTATCTCCAAGGGCAATGAGATACAGCACTTCCGATTCCAGCTCCGGAAAACCCAGCAGAGCTTTCTTTCAAGCAGCACTTTCCGTCACGGTGTTTCGGTGAGTTGTTCTCAATCATCATCAAGCGGCCCGGTCAATTGAAAATCGTCGTCATTGTCTGCGGTGGCGATTTTCTTCATGAAAACTGGTGTTCCTTGCGCGAATCCATAGATTAAGAGTGACTTATCCCCGCTGAGGTTTCCGAGTTGAACACGGACGCCAACAACGGCAGTAGCGCCGGCGACTCTTGCCTTCCTCCTGAGGTCGTCAATCACTTCCTTTTCGATGTCTTCAATGGCCTGCTCCATTCGCTTAGAACGTCCGCCAACCATGTCAGTGATGTTCACCAGCATTTCGGCCAGCAAATTGAACCCATACACGCGCCGGGAAAAAATCATCGGCATGTGTCGAATGAGCTCCATATTCGGAAGCTGAATCGTCTCGGTTGTCACAACGGGAATTGCCTGAATCCGCTCAGTCTTGCGGGCTGGTTTATGTTGCTGGCTAAGTTGTTCGGAGACGACAAGAATCGACTGGGGAACTCCATACAGGCCCTGCTGAACAACATCATCCATCGACAATTCGTCGTCATCGTACATTTCCAGCAGGCGCTGCAATGTGAATGGACCGGACAGCTTGCTGTTTTCGGATGGGAGGTACCAGTTCTCTGAATCACTTCCTTGCCTCGCCTCTGCTGGTGACCGTCTCAGAGTCGGCTTTTTCTGACAGTCAGGACAGGCCGTCAGTTTGGTCCCTACAGGAATCTTGAATTTTCGTTCGCACAATGGACAAGTCCAAGGTTCGGTTGCCGACGCCATGATGAATTACCCAAAGAAGCTCAAAGGATCCTTGCCGCATGGTGGAAATTCTAGTGCATGTGAACAAATAATGCGCCCTGTTCCGCCGAGCATTCCGGGCGGTTGCCTGCAGGTTCACCAAGCCGCACACGTTAAAGAACTTTCACTTGGGGTATGCTGGGAGGGCGAAGGCCCCAGAGGGTGGGGTGATGCACAAGTGGGTAAAACGCAGGGAATTTGAAAAAATCGAAGTTCGCGCGTTGGTGGTTGTTTTGTTGCGCTGAAACGGTGTTATTGAGGGAACAAATCTTTATCCCTCCGGGATGAATTCCAATACCCCGACCCCAACGCTTCATCCTGCGCATCAAAAACTGCCTAAAAATCTTTTTCCGAATACATCACCACACTCACTGGGTCCTTCGCCCTCCCAGATTCCCGGCAAATTCAATGTGAAACCGCTATTGCCCGGCAAGTATAAGAGGCCTGCGGGATTGACCGTTGCCGAATTTGTCGCTGCACTGAATTCGACCTCATCTACGGGCCTCGCGTTTGGCATACCTGGTCACAGCGAGTTGATAAGCTTCGGCCAGTAGTGGCTGCACAGTCCGAAACGTTGCCACGCTGGGATTGAGGACGCAGACCCAAGACATCGATGCGTACACGGGGTGCGGCAGTAGTTGATCCAAAACCGCGAAGTCATGGCCGGTCTCTACAGCATGACCTTCGGGGGGATAAGACGGTTGAGCGCCAAACAGGGCGCAGTACGTCTCCTTGGTGACTCCGATATTGAGCCGGAAGACTCCCGCGCGATCCAGCTGAGAAGCGCGGTCAAAGGCACCATAATCTTTGGTCACGATCGTGGCGAACGGGAACTGACCAGCAGGCGGAAACTGCCGGCCCGGGTCATAAATAAAAAAAGTGTCGCCCCAGGCGATTTCAGGAGACCCGGCATCCCGTGAGCCGACGACAATCGCAACTCCGTCAAACGTGTCGGAGATGTATTGGGTGATAGCAGTTTGGTCCATAGAAATCTCCCGAAGAGTCTGACATTGCGGTGCGTATCAAGGCCGAATGCCCATGTTAAGGATCGGCGCATCAATGACTGTCGGAAGTTGCCTACGGCCTTTCAGGTCATCGACGGGCAAGAGTGCCCATCCTACGGCACTTATTGCTGTGCATATCCTAACCCTTAAGTAGGCGAATGAAATGACATTCAAATTACCCCAAATCATCGCGACACACACGCAGGACTTAGAGCGGTTTAACCTTGAGTTTGCCTGTGCCACTGCTTTGGGGTTGTACTCAATCCTCAAGCAGTGCTGTTTCGAGCGAGTCTTTGCACTGTTTCCGCCGAGTACGGCGGCAAGCAGTGGCACGAGCTCCTGATCTCAATACGGAAGTCGCAAAGTTTAACCGCTATAGGGCTGGCGAAATAGTATTGTCGGAACCATTCGCAGGACGCTCCCCCCCTGTCCGACATCGCGCCAGACGGACAGGAATGTCCGTCCTACAGCCACGCGACATCGTCATTGTGCCAAAGAATTTTTTGACATATTTGACATTTCGAACTCAAAACGCTGAGTTTCAGTGGGTATTTCCTTGCCATTCGGTGTGTCACACCAGTTCTCGAATTTGAAAAGGGTTTAAATACAAATTGAGACAAATTGCTGCTGAAATGACGTCTCTCCGCCTCTGCCTGCGACTGGGGCTACACAGCGCAGGCGACGCTCGCAACCCAATATCCGTCTGAACTTTGGTTGAGCCATGTCAATTTTTTAATGACAGAAAAATGGGACGACAGAAAAATGAGTAACGTTGGAGTTGTTTCTTCGTCGCATTTTTCTGTCGTCCCATGTTTCTGTCAAAAATCCTCTTCTTTCACGATCCCGATTTGATCAGTGATCAGTATTGAACAAGACTCATTCGTGGCCGCGAACAGTAACAAACCTCGACTCGTACCTAGGCCGCTGAACTACGCCGGCGAGCGAGTTGACGGGGATTCGCGAATCGTCTCCAACGCTCGTCAGAATTTGGTTCGCTGAACTGTGTGCTGGTAAAATAGGATCGGCGTGGTGACCAGATTTGTTGTCGAACTTCGCGGATTGAGAAGTGGAGTGTGCCCACCAGGAACTGGGGCATCCCGTCATGGGTTTATGTGAGTTTTTAGAGCGGATGCAAATCACTAGACGACTTCGACCGAAATGACTCGCCAATTGGGTACAAACTTGTTTGGCAAGGCGCGCAAAAAGACACCGAACCGTCGGCGGCTCAGTGTCTGGTGATGGGCAGCCGCGATCGCGGCGAATCGAATTAGCGGGAGAACTGGATGTTGTGAATCTCGGACCACGGAATTCCGTGCTCCCGATTCTGGAATAGGACGTAGATGAAGTGCTCATCCGTATCCAGCACCTCCACCCGCACGAAGCTTTCGCCCTTGATCGTCAAGATGTCGACATGCTTCCCGATGAGTTGCGGATTCAGCGACACTGACGAGTGAGCATCGGCCGACGCCGTCAGTTGGCCGTGAATTCCGGCCTCGGTGAGTCCTGGTGTCGCGCACATCGCAACACAGATCAGGATCAGGCTGGACAACTTAGCTCCCCAACTTGTGAACTTACACATGACTGTATTCCTTTTGAACGCAAGATCGTATTTGCACAGCCGCTCCACAACATTGCGGAGTCCAAAGC
>JAQGHT010000990.1 GCA_028291565.1 Planctomycetaceae bacterium
CTCGCAACGCGCCGCCGCAAACAGCCGTTGCAAATTCGAATCGAAATTCATGTGACCCTCCGGTCCCAAAGTACTCGCAGCTTCTTTCGTGCGCGAAACGCCTGAACCTTGACCATCACCTGACTCCAGCCAATCAGCTCCGCCGTCTCCGCGACACTTCGTTCTTCAATGTGCAGCAATGTAATCACCAACCGATCCCGCGGTGGCAATTCATCCAGCAATTGATGCAGAATGGTCGCTTCGTCGTTCAACTCAGCCTGATTTTCCGCACCCTGACTGTCACCTTTGGCAGGCATAGCCGGGTCATCCAGCAATGGCACTTGACCCCGCCGTCGTTGGCGAGCCGCCGCCTGCCAATGTCGGTACCCAACACGCGTCGCGATTTTTCGGAGCCAATTCAAGAACGGCGCCGTCCCGCGAAACTTCCCCAAATGCAAATAGGCTTCCACAAACACCGTCTGCGAAAGCTCTTCCCAGACTGTGCGGTCCCGGCTGAACCGCCACAGCCACTGACCAATTTGCGTCTGGTAGCGCTGCACCAGGCGTCCGAAGGCGTCGCCGTCTCCGTTTAACGTATTTTGAATATCACTCCAGTCAACCGTCGACACCACGGGACGTACCGGCGTATCCCCCGCTGCGGCATTCGCCACCAGCAGTGCGTCACCCAACCAACGCCAACCGGAAGGAAGGCGCGGCCATTCGAGGCCTTCAGAAATCGGCCCGCCGAATAGTCCCGTCATGACTCACTTTCAAACCGCCAACTTGCCGAATCAAAAATGCGATCGCGAGTCATCAAGCCCACAATGCACTGAATTGCTCTGACAAGTTTACCCACATCGAACGGCCCCGAGAATTCCAGTTCGAATTCGCCTCAAGAATTTCGCCATTTCACCGGCAGGCTGAAATTCGAGGCCCTTCCAAATCACATTCTACCCTAAGGTGCACTCGACGCTGTGACGAAACATCAAACGCCACAACTGTTTGCTACGCGATGTTGCGCGATCTTTTTTTGTTTGACAGGGAGAAAGTGACCTGACACGCAGTGATGGTTACAGAGACTTAAGGCTCGCGGGTGATTTTACGATGAACTCGATGCCAAAATTGCAGCACGAATTCGTAGAAGCCGACAATCGAGCTTAGGACACGGCTGAAAAATTTGACATGTACGGCAACCGCTTCGCAGTGGCCTTGATTCCTGCTTCATTCTCAACCAATTGCGCGAGAAAATCCCACTGACCACTCGTCAAGGATTTGCGGGCTCCTTCGGGCATCGTGCAAGGAAATGCCAATGCTCCGCATCGGACCTGCAGAGTTGCTAAATCGACAGTCACCGCGGTCTGCGGATTCGCGGTCACCGCAGCCGCCAATTGGCGAACGGCATCCTCGCTCACGCAAACACACGGCGTCCCATTCGCAGTGCAGTTGCCGAAGAAGATCTCGGCGAAAGATTCCGCGATCAAAGCCTTGATTCCCCAACGAATCAATGCTTGAGGCGCATGCTCCCGAGACGAACCGCAACCGAAATTCCGGCCGGCAACCAGCACGCTGGCCCCCTGGTACCGGGCGTCGTCAAAGGGGTGTTTGGAATTCTGCTTGCGATCGTCTTCAAAAGCATGTTCACCCAAACCTTCAAACGTCACACAACGCAGATATCGCGCCGGAATGATACGGTCGGTATCGATATCGTCTAAAGGAAGCGGGACTGCAGTACCAGTGATTTGTTCTATCTTTTGCATAGTATTCTCGTAACGTAGCATAAGCCGCTGGCTTGTGCGTATGTCAATTGCGTTTGTCAGATTGTAGGACGAACGGAACCGATGTGACAAAGTTTCTATTATTATTCGTGGGAAATCTGGCACATTTGCTAATTTCTGCTGCGAGAAGCCGATGTTCGATTCGTTCCATTCTCAGAAATATGTGCTGGCGATTTTATCGGAATGACAACCCGGGACGGACAAGCAGAGGCTTATCCGACGTGATGCCAGTTATGCCATTTCCCGAACGTCGGCGACGGCACCGTTGATCGCAGCCGCCGCGACCATTGCGGGACTCATCAGCAATGTCCGACCGGTGGGACTCCCCTGGCGTCCTTTGAAATTCCGGTTGCTGGAAGACGCACAGATCTCACGACCCCGCAGTTTGTCGGGATTCATCGCCAGGCACATCGAGCACCCCGCGGCACGCCATTCAAAACCGGCCGCTTCGAAGATCTTGTGCAAGCCTTCAGCTTCCGCCTGAACACGAACCTGTTGTGAACCGGGCACGACCAGAGCTCGCACGTTTGGTGCGACATGATGTCCCTGAGCGACCTTGGCAGCCTCGCGCAAATCGGAAATCCGGCCATTTGTGCAAGACCCGATGAAAGCCACGTCGATCTTCAAACCTCGAATCTTCTGCTTTTCCTTGAGTTCCATGAATTCCAGGGCTTCGCGGACCCCCTGCTGTTCCCCGACCGGAAAATCAGACACAGCGCCGATGGCTTCGTTGACGCCGACGGACTGGGCTGGGTTAATGCCCCACGTCACAGTCGGTTCGATGTCTTCCGCCTTCAAATCGACGCGATCATCGAACTCAGAATCGGGTTGCGATGCCAGACCGAGCCACCATTTGGCTGCCAGCTCAAAAGCTTCACCCTTCGGCGACAAGGGTCGACCTCGGAGATATTCCACTGTCGTCTGGTCAGGATTGATGTAGCCGCAGCGGGCTCCCCCTTCGATCGACATGTTACAGACGGTCATCCGCTCTTCCATGGTCATCGCATCGAAGGTCGAACCGGCAAACTCATAGGCGTAACCCACACCGCCTTGAACACCGAGTTTGCGGATTATATGGAGTATGACGTCCTTCGCAAAAACTCCCGGGTGGAGTTTGCCATCGACACCAACGCGGCGGACTTTCGGTCGCCCCAACGCCATCGTTTGCGAAGCCAGTACGTCAGCCACCTGACTCGTTCCAATTCCGAACGCAATACAGCCGAATGCGCCGTGCGTGCTGGTATGACTGTCGCCACATGCCAGAGTGATACCCGGCTGCGTTAAACCTTGCTCCGGCCCGACAATATGCACAATGCCCTGCCGGCTGTCGTTCAAATTCAACAGCGTAACGCCGAATTCGCGGCAATTCTTTTCGACCGCGGACATCATCTCTTCCGCCAACACGTCCAGAAACGGACGAGCTTGGTTGTCCGTGGGAATAATGTGATCCACCGTCGCCAACGTACGTTCGGGATACATTACCTTCAGACCACGGTCGCGCAGCATTTGAAAAGCTTGCGGGCTGGTCACCTCATGAATGAGGTGCTGACCGATGAACAATTGCGTCTGCCCCGAAGCGAGCGTACCGACCGTATGCAAGTCCCACACACGGTTAAACAGATTTTGCCGACCACTCATGTGCTTTGCGCCATTTTGCCGGGCACACACTGAGCGGTTCTCGTCACCAGGCTGGAAAATCCTGCCCGCCGCTCTGTAAAGTACGTGCCAATTTGAAATTATGATCAATCGCCGGGCGATTCAAAACGCTTAATCGCCAGCGGCCACGCGAGACTATACCGCGTCTCCCCACGCATTATACTTCGCACGGAGGAAAATGTCACATTCCGAACGCACTTGCTTACGCGTCGCGCTTGTTTGATGCGGTGAATCATCCGCGAAAGAGGGTGGCCCGGGCACTACGCCCCGTTTTTGTCTATTGTCCCGCCGAGGCTGTCCCATCGGGGCTGGCGGAAATCGGAATTCCGTAAGGCAGCGGACGCGCTGCGACGGTAAAACCCAATTCGTGTAGCCGGGCCTGGATCGCGCGATAGGTCGTAAAACTATCAGGGTATGTCCACAAGGTGAACGTCGAACCCGCCTCCGCTGTCTGCATTGCCACGTCAAACATTGAACCGCGCCGCAACGCTTCTTCCGCAGTCTCTTCGCGCAAGTCAGGCTCTGGATCGACGCGAAAAGTACCCAGCGAAATCCGAAACAGGCCTGGCCCCTGCCGAGATCTTTCGGCCGTGGAAGCCGGTTCGGCCGTCAACTTGTACTCCAGAGAATAACCGCCGATGGGCCCCGCCGTGCCATACCGCGAGCGCGACATGGCCAGTTCCTGGAAGTGTTTTTTCGATTGCCGCATCGCGGTTTCCGCCAATTCCTGAATTGGCACGATCGACACTTTATTCTTCATGATTCGCACATGAATCTGATCTGAGGCCACTGTGCGGCTGATGGGCGTCACTTTGTGCTTGAGAGCCTTGACCTTCGGTGTCCGCTTCTTTTCATCTTCCAATTGAGATTGGATCAGTTCCAGACTGGCCTGCTGGGAAGCGATCAGAGTCTGGATTTGCTCGACGCTTTTCGTCGAAGAATCCAACCTGGCTTTTTCTTTCAGTAGACTTTCCCGTCCCGTGGCGAACTGCAATTCGCCCTTCGCCTGCTGGTCTTCGAGTTCTTGCAGCGCCCGCTGATTCGCGACCGCGTTCGATTCCAGCAATTTGATTTCCGCCTGCAGCTCCTCCATCCGCTGTTCCAGATCTTTGGGAGGCACTGTGACTTCCACAAATCGCGGCTCTTCCGGTTCTTCAGGTTCGGGTTCAGGCTGTTCGGCGGCCAGTTGAGGCTCAACCAGCCTGGGCTCTTCCGGCTTCTCTTCCACAATCAAAGGGGGCGCCATGGGCGGAATGGCAGGAGATTCAGGTACAGCAGCTCGAGTTTTGGTAGCGGCGCGCGCGGACTTCTTCGCCACCGGAGCCCGGCCAACCCGGATCCCCGCAATGACGATCAGAATAATCAGAATGCCGACGATATTCGCGATCACATCGAGGAACGAATCCGATCCGATGTTCACTTCGCCAGACTGTTTCCGCCGCGCCATGATATCTGAGAGTTCTACTTCCTATGTTGAGTCAAAAACTATTCACGTCTTCGCGAGCAGCGAACAT
>JAQGHT010000982.1 GCA_028291565.1 Planctomycetaceae bacterium
TGACCACCCAGGCCAATTGGAGCGACGAAACCGGGGCCAGCGACCGTCGAGGTCATGTCGGTGATGCTGGGATTCGATTCCACTTCACGTTGGGTGATTGTGGACTGACTGATGAACTGCACCGTACGTGAAGTCAATGGTCCCTGGTCGCTTGAGAAAAAGGCCGCAGTTCGCGCCTCTGCAACCGCCCCATCAATCGCAAATACGAGCGTGTTTGTGTCGGTAATCGGAACCCCAGATTCTGTGCGGACCCCCAGAATGTTTCCTTGCCGATCCACCACCGCGATAATTGCATCATTACTTGGTGTCGCTTCGGAGGCACGTTGCAGCAATGTCTGCACGTCACCGGTCGACAGCTGCGGATTTCCAGTAAAGCTCGCTAGAACTTCTGGGCGCGATACGGTTCCCGAGCTGGCCAGATAGGTCTGGCCACTCGACGCTGTTCCAGTGCTGTTGCTCGAAGAACTGGATGTTGCTCCCAAAGTCGCCATCACTTGATCGAGCGACGAATTGCTGGCCGCCCCGTTATTGGAAAGGACTCCGCTTGTGTTCGGCAAGTTCAAAGAACCAGTACCAATACCGGATGAGTTGGACGTCGAATTAATTGGCGTCGCATCTGACGTCCCAGTATTGGAGCTGCTGGAGGGCGAACCAGAAGCACTGCCTCCATCGTGAACCATCAGCCCCGGTGATGATTCCGCAGTTTCCGAATCAGTTCCGTTGCCACTCCTCGCGAGCTTTCGCTCGGCTTTACGCTCTTCCCGAGCGGCTTTGGTCAGCGCCAACGGTTCGCCTGTCCGTAGTGAATCGAGCAGCAGATCCGCGTGTGCGACATCGGAAATCGACGAGAAGTCAAATTCGGACTCCTCATCCGCATTTTGATTGGGAGCAGGCTGGGCCGGAATACTCGCTGTGAATGTCACTCCCTCTTCATTGAGAACTTGAGGCGAACCATCGATGTTGAGGAAGCTGCCAACCGAGATCTCTCGAAAGACTGATTCAAGAGCTTGAGCCAATTCTTCATGAGCATTCGGGACGGCAACTTCGGATGAATCAACCTGAATCTCTTCCTGGGGTTGCTGATCGTCAACGTCGACCGCGGGTAACGACAATTGCCCTAGAAAGAATCGACCTTCCAGTTGTTCACTGTGACGCAATATCATATTGCGTAACGGACTTCGACGCCGTGCACCACGGAACCAACCTTCCAGCCATGCTCTCCAACTGCCGACGAACATGGTTCAATCGCCTTTGATAATATCCGTTCGATCCCACAATCACTCACTCGACGTTTGGTATCTCATCGGCACCGTGAATTTGCACTCTGGCGTGAAAATTACAAAGGTCGCCGTCACAACCGGCAATGTTTATACAACTTGCCATCCGATTTCGCTTAGAATGCATCATTGAGCAGACACTCTCGATGTAACACCTTTTCAGTTAATTGCTTATGAATGCATTTTGAAATTCGGAACCACAACGACTTGGGGGAATTTCGCGCGTCATCGTATTCCACGCAAAGCTTAAGTTGCAAAGAAACCTCAAAGCCCGAAGCGTCGTGAAAAGATTCCCCAATCTCCCATCCGATACTGTTCTAGCATCACCTTCAATACCGAGAGTCTGTCTGACAAGTCGGTCGCGTGATTTTCCGTTTCCGGTGTTTCCTTAGGAATTCCCGATTCAGAGAATTTACCTGTGCATGTCAGACGGCTTCTCGAATCGCGTTTGAATATTGGAGTCAATGAATCGGCACAAAATGAATGCAGCGTTCCGGCGGTTTTCAGACTGCGCGCCCCCACGACTATTCCAGGTGATTTGACCTGTGCATTTGAACGAACGGCTTCAACCGGATTCGAAAGTTGAACTGATGCCGGCTGTAATCAGCCCGGTTATCGGACAGAGGTCTGCTGCGCTCTGGAAGTGTTCCATTTTACGGGGGCTCGTCGGAACAAGTTTGGTGTTTTTGGGTTATGTCTCGTTGGTTGATGCACAAGACGGTTCGCCGCAAACTGTGGAGCTAGCTCCGTTGATTTCCAGGGATGGGGACAACACCGATTCCGCCGCTCGAGCGGGCGTCGATGAGGTGACCGACACTCCATTTGCCGAAACGTCGGACGAACCGCTGACTGATTTGCTCCGGCCGTTGAATCCCAACATTCTCAATCGGCCCTTCGGTGCCGAACCCGATTCGGCACCAGACTCTGAATCCGAAATCAATTTGGATCAGTGGGTCGATCCTGAATTCGACGCTCCAAGGGGCTATACCGGCCTATCCGGCATCGCACCAGAAGAGACGCAATCGAGTGGGCATTTTGTTCCCATTGAGGACCGTTGGCGGGCTGGTTTTCCAGAATGGGACCGCTACGGAAAGGGCTATGTGCCTGGTGATGATGTTCCCTATGAATCGGGAAATTGGTGGGATCCTTACAACCAGAATGTTTTAAAAGGGGATTACCCGATCGTCGGCCAGCACACTTTTCTGAATGTGACGGCTACCAATTTCCTGATTTTCGAACCTCGCAGTTTGCCCACGCCGACGACACCGTTTGAGAGCACGACGCATCCTGATAGCCCGAATTTCTTCGGTAACCCAAATCAGTTATTCGTTTCGAACTTCACACGGTTGTCACTCAACCTGTCACACGGGAATGCCTCATTTAAGCCACCCGATTGGCAGATTCGTTTAACGCCTGTGCTCAATATGAATTATCTGGACGTCAATGAATTGGGCATTGTCAGTCCCAACGTTCGGAACGGTACGACCCGTTTTCGCAGCCGCAATGCGTTGGAAGAATACTTCTACGAGCAGAAACTTGCGGATCTGAGTCCGGAATACGATTTCGTTTCAGTTCGAGCTGGTTCGCAGCAGTTCGTCAGCGATTTTCGTGGCTTTATCTTCAACGATACGAATCGCGGAGTGCGTCTGTTCGGAACGGCTTATGCAAATCGGCATCAGTATAACTTGTTGTTTTTCGATCAGACCGAAAAGGACACAAACAGCCAGTTGAATACGTTTAAAGACCGGGGACAAAACACGGTTATTGCCAATTATTACATTCAGGACTTCATTTTTCCGGGTTACACATCGCAAAGCAGCTTCCACTACAACCGCGATCAACCGAGTCTCAAATTTGATACGAACGGCTTTCTTGTCCGTCCGGATCCAGTCGGAGTTTTTCAAAAGCATCAAGTCGAGGCGTACTATTTCGGTAATGCTGGTGATGGACACATCGGGCGATTCAATGTCAATCACGCGTTTTATTGGGTGATTGGGAACGACAGCTTCAATCCACTCGCAGGCCGTCGCGTGGACATCAATGCGAAAATGGCGGCTATCGAATTGTCGTACGACCGCGATTGGGTGCGATTCAAGACGTCCTTTTTTTATTCATCCGGCGATAGCAAGATCAATGACCGCCACGCCACCGGTTTTGATACGATTCTGGACAACCCGAATTTTGCCGGTGGCGGTTTCAGCTACTGGCAGCGTCAACAGATTGGACTGCTGGGGACCAGCCTGGTCAATCGCTTCAGCTTGGTGCCAGACTTGAGGTCCAGCAAATTCCAGGGCCAGAGTAACTTCGTGAACCCGGGCTTGCAGTTATTCAACGTCGGGATGGATATGGACGTCACCCCGAAAATGCGTCTGATCCAGAACACCAATTTCTTGTTCTTTGACAATACGAATGTTCTGGAACAATTCACTTTTCAAAACGATATTTCGCGCTCGATCGGCACTGACATCAGTCTGGGAATGGAATATCGCCCATTCCTGAATAACAACGTTGTCCTGACTGCAGGAACCGCGTTCTTGTTACCAGGCGCGGGTTTCAAGGACTTGTACCGAAATCCCAATTCAAACTTGAGTCCGTTGTACTCCACATTCATGGAATTGGATTTCACGTATTAATTTCCAAAGTGCAATGCACATTGATCGGGACGTTTGACTGGACCCACGCCGCATGTCCCAACCTTATGACGCCACTTCGAAATTCTTCATGAGTCGCAGTCCGGAAGACTGGCTGACTTTGATCGGCGCGCCCCGTGACTTAGAAGTGATTGAACTGGATTCAGACGTGTCGACGGTTTCGGCTCGAGTTGACAAGTTGCTGGAGGTCAAAGGAGCAGACCCAAGAATTGAGCATGTTGAAGTCCAATCGGGGCGGGACACAGCTGTTCCCGTGCGAGTTTGCCGCTACGGAGTCATCATCCATTATGCTCGCAAGCTGCCCGTCAATTCGACCGTGGTACTCCTTTATCCAGGCGCCGATGGCCCGGAACTAAAC
>JAQGHT010000985.1 GCA_028291565.1 Planctomycetaceae bacterium
TGCCTCACCTTGGGTAAGATTTCGGGCGACGTTTTTGTAGTGACCATCGAACTTGGGTCCAGCATTGCGAGAACGGGCAGGGCTCCGAATTTTATGGACATCTGCGTGCCAACTCCTGATTCATGGACCGAATCCGGGCAGTTTCATGCGGCCCGGATTTGCTGGCCTGATAGCCTCTCAGAACGTCATTTTGGCCGCAATAAATTCAATCTGCGGCCACGCGGACCTTTCGAATGTGCACCGTACCTCTACAATGACATGTTAATTGAATATCCGACTGCCGCTCCCAAATTTTGTTTTGACTATTCGATAGTAATGGAAATATGGAAGAGTTGCAAGCAATCCGTGCCTTAGCTGCTTTGGCACACGAATCTCGACTGCGAATTTTTCGACTGCTCGCGAAGCAGGGGACGACGGGGCTGGCTGCTGGAAAGATTGCCGAAGCCCTGCAGTTGCCGGCCCCGACGTTGTCGTTTCACCTGAAAGAATTGTCCAATGCCGGACTTGTCACGGACCGGCGAGAAGGTCGTTCCGTAATTTATTCGCTGAATGCCGAGGGAATGCAAAGTCTTCTGGGCTTTTTGCTGGACGACTGCTGTGGTGGTCAGCCGGAACTCTGTGGTCCGGTTTGTCGTCCCGAAGTCGTGCAGCTCAAACCGTTGACATGATCGAAAAATCCGGTGTACTTCGCGCCTTGGTGACTTAAGAACGTTTTGCCGGAAGTGTAAAGCGAAACGTCGAACCGATTCCCACCTGGCTTTCGACTGTGACCGTTCCATTGTGGGCTTCGACGAACGTCTTCACGATTGCCAGGCCCAGGCCAAGTCCCCCCTCTGCATGACCGTCGGTCTCGTGTTTATCGAAGACCTTTTCAATACGGTCAGCTGGAATTCCTTTTCCGGTGTCGCTGACGAGACACTCCACGGAGGAGCTGTCGGTCGATTCTCTCGCTTCGATGGTCACCTGCCCGCGCGGCGTGTATTTGATGGCATTGGCAATCAAATTTTGAAAGATCCGCCGCAGCAGATTAGCGTCTGCGTAAACGACCAGGTCATCCGGAACGTGATTGAGCAAGCGGGTGCTATTCGTTCCCGCCACGGGATGCAGGTCGTGAATGAGTCCTTCGACAAGTGACCAGAGATCGATGGCCCGGCGTTCCAGTTTGATGCCGATTTCGGTTTGAAGATTGGAGTTCTCTTCGATCACCTTGGTGGCCATGACTTCCAGGTGTTTGACGTTCCGCCGCAAGGCCTTCAGCATTTGCGCGGTTTCGGGGGTCGTGTTTTCGGGCGGGAGTGTCAGCTCCAGAACGCGTGTGGCCAGAGAAATCGCGTTTAAGGGAGTTCGCAGGTCGTGAGCGACAAATGCCAGATATTCTTCTCGGCGATGCTGAACTTCCAATGCTTTTTGAGTGGCAAACGTCTGCACGGCCATTCCGATGGCGCCGTCGAGCACGCGATTTAAGATGTGAAACGCCTGCCCTTGTAATCGGACGCTGTTGGCCTCCGCCAGATCGTGCAGACAACCCCGCAGGATATTATATTCGGCGACGACTTCCTCAATATCAAATCCATCATGCACTCGCTGCAGCCCATGCGCGAGCGGTCCACCTTCTCGGAGGGCTTCCGAAATTGTGGTGTCAGACCGGAGTTGGAGCGCCACGACCAATTCTTCCAGAAAACCGGGAATGTGATCGTTGAGCGTTGGAGTATCGAGATGTTTTGCCGAGGGAAGCTGCCGGACTTGGTGCCGCCAGCGGGACAGCAATTCGATTCGCTCCCGTTCAATCAGTGCAGCCAGCGTGTCGAGGTTGTTGATGGTCATCGATCTTCCGTGAGGGCGTGGACAATGCCGTAAGGTACTGTTGTCTCGGAGTTTACCGATCCAAAATTATGCCGGTTTTTTCAATGGGCAGATTCCAAATCTTGCCAGACATTGAATGGCAGGGTCACTTTTCAGCGACCGGACCCCAAAGTCCAACGAACCAGGCGACATTTCATTTCCGTGATTGTATCGAGCCAAGGCCATTCGAGGTTATCAGATAACCGACCAAAGTCAATTCGCGGTGACGTTCGCAGTCGCGGAAGACGGGTCTGCTGAGTCGTGTGGGTCCCGAACAGCGTGCCAGAAGCATCCAGCCTGATTGTGTCCGGTATGGGACGGATGCCTATTCCTTGACTCTCTGGAGCTTGAGCAACCGGTGCTCTTTGAGGTTCGGCAGCGGTTCGAAATCGCGAGGGACTTCTGCGTGATCGTTGATGCTCAATGTCAATTGATCGCCGTCGAAACGATAAATCCCTTCGCTGATTTGAATCGTCCCCTTTTGTGGCGTGCGGAAGAGCGTGATGCGTTTCGGCTTTTGGGTGGGATCCAGCCTGAAGGTTCCGGCATCAATCTTGCCAGGTGCCCGATCAGTGGGACGGACTTCAAAGCGATCTCCGATGAATGACATGCGAGCTGGCAAATGATAATTCGGGTTCACGCCTGCTTTGTCCGAGTTCGGTTTTGGGGAATCCGTAACCACATCCACTGGGGTTGTTGAATTCCATTCACCCTGCAGCAGCGTGCGATCCGATGCCCGTTCGAACGACAGGCTGATGCAATTGTCACTGAAACTACTAGACCATGTCGGACGCTCCGAATTCGCGGGGACCAGGCGGAGCGACAACGTCTTCGTATCGGCTGCGAAAATCCCCTGCGCGACCACAGTCTGTTTGCCTTTGTCCGTTTCGTGATGCAACAAGTCGATCCACTTCGGGCCCCGTTCGTGATTGGCGGGACTGCTGACTTGAATCGTGTAAACAGACTCGGGTGAGGCACCCGATTTGGAAACAGAGGCTGCGGCCATTCCACTCAATGCGTCAAGGCAGTCGGAAATAACCGAAGTATGACTCCGCAGTTCAAATTGAGAATTGCCATCCATCGAAATGTCGACATAACCGGGTATTTCGGTATTTGCCTGTTTCCGGGACGCGATGCTCATTGAATTTCCGCCAACGCACCAATGATATCCCCAGCGTCCTGGCAAGCAGGCCGCGTCGGCTTCTCCAATAGGAAATGGCGATCTGATCTGAATCGTTTGAGTCTGACCTGGTGTCACTTCCAATTCGCCCATATCGATTGGATCGCTCCCGTGACGTACTTCCCAGCGATAGTTTCCCGCTCGCACGCGGAGTGGATAAAAGTCGGCAGAGAAATTCTGATTCGAATTCAAGCTCGGCCCCGTCAACGACACTGTAAAATCTCGATCATTAATGTCGAACGCAATCGTCCCGCAGATTGCTTGCTGCCAGGTCCAATACAGCCCGGCTCCCACAAATAGGAACGACATCGGCTGCATCAGAAATCGCCGCGGTGTCCCGCGCAAGATCGTGGACTCCCACTTGCCGGAACGTACTTTTTGCCGCCAGGCATAGGTGACGACCGCCAGGACCCAGGTCAGGCTTAGCGTGATGAACGCGATGGCCAACCAGTGTATGAACGCGTGGAAGGTCTGCGAAGAGTCGAGTATTGGCACCATCCAAAGGCCCCAAATTGCCATTGAGATCCAATAAACGCGGGTTGGATAAGCCTCTCGCAACCTTTTCTCGAACCGGACGCGCCATGATTCGGGCTTGCCAGGCGCAGCATGCTGGTTAACTGTTGGCACACTCGGGGGCGGAATCAGGTTCTCAAAAAAACTGTCGAACCTCATTCGGATGGCTCGGCGACTGAACATGATGGACAAAGCAATCAATGCGGCAAATATGCCGCAAAGTATTGTTTCCGGCCAACT